>CALESS010000211.1 GCA_937907495.1 uncultured Anaerolineaceae bacterium | reverse complement strand
TACCAGGTGCCAAAGGCGGCAATAATCATGGTCAGCAAGGAAGTACCCAGGGCAGCCAGCAGGCCAAACGAGAGGGCAATCGGAATGCCCCACAACAACGAGAGCGACAGGTCTCGGCGCAGGTGATCCGTACCGGCCCAGCCAAAAACCTGACCGTGGACCACAAATTCTGGATGCACCTCGGAATCCGGCTCAAAGAGAATTGCCTCTACCTGCAAGCGGTAAACACCCTGGACGGGTGTCTGGATTTCCGGGTCAGCTTCTGGATCCAGGAACAAACCGATATTGGGAACCACATTATTGAGTCGTTTTTGTAACTTCTGGTCTTGCAGGAAGGGATAAGTTGAGGTTTTGCTCAGGGCAAAATTGCTCAATTTGATTTCCCGTTCGTCTGGGGTTAAAAGCGTTATGGACACGAAGGGCTGTTTTTCCTGGTATTCCGAGGTGAAATACAGCACCAGGTCCTGCGGGAAGGAGGCATATTGATAGTCAAACTCAAAGGTGAAGGTGCGGATATTCGTCCCGCCTTCGGTGACCGTATCTTCCACCGTTACGCCTTCATCCCCTTCGACCAGGTCAAACGACTCGACCAGTTTATCCTTCCGGAACCAGTTGTACCAGATGGGAGGAACGTTGCGCGGGTTTTTATACACGAATTCTTCACCACCGCGCCAAACCGTGATCGCTTCCTGGTAGGGGATGCGGATCACAATCACAATGGCTGCAATGACCAGTGCGAGGACGATGACCGTGCCAAAGATGGCGGTTGGATACTTGAAAATCTCTTGAAAAAAAGCTCGAAGACCCTTCATTTTCCACCCCCGCCGCCGCCGATTTTCACGCGTGGATCAACCAGGGCATAGATAAAGTCCAGTACAAAAACGGTGAGGGCCAGCAGATAGGCATACAGGATGGTTGTGCCAACAATCACCGGCGTATCAAACAAACCGATGGCTTTATAGGTCACACGACCCAGCCCCGGCCACTGGAAGATCGTTTCCGTGATGATGGCTCCCGTCCACATCCCAATCAACAACAGGGCGAATGAGGTAATGATGGTTGGCAGGGTCGGGCGCAGAATATACCGCCGTTCAATATCCCGCGAGGTTAAGCCCTTGGCTTTGGCTGTTTCAACATAATCTTCGCTGGAGTAAATAAGGAAAAAGGTGCGCCAGTTATAGATGCTCAAGAAAAAGGAGGCCAAAATGAGGGAACTGGCAGGCAATATCAGATGTTTGAGAACACTCAGGGTCCGCCCGACAATATCCTTTGGCACCGGGGCGTCAATCACGCCGCCAAACGGCAGAATTTTTAAGACCGCCGCAAATATCAAGATGAGAAAAATTCCATAAAACCACGGAGGTACGGAAGATGTTGGAGAGAGGGCAATGACAATTTTATCCCAAAAACTTCCATATTTGCGGGAAAGGGATAAAGCCAGAAGAATCGTCCCAAAAAAGAGGATCAGGTTGGCCGTACCCATCAATAAAAGGGTGTAGGGAATGCGTTCCAGGATGATCTGGCGGACATTGCGGGAACCCTGGTCGCTGGTCATGCGGACTGCGCGGCCCAGGTTCAAGGTCAGCGCGTTCTTGAGGAAGCGGATCGAGCGAATAGCCACCGGCTGATCCAAATCCATACGCTTAATTTCGTTCTGAATTTTTTCCTGGATCAGGGTGTTTTTGGTAGATGGACTCAGTTTGTCATAAGCCGGGTCCATGGATATTTGCATGGTTATGGATTCCTGGATTTCAGAAATCATCATCTTGTCCACATAACCACCCATGTTGGCGATTAAGATGGTCAGGAAAATACCAATAACAACGGTAATAAACAGAGATACCAGCCTGCCCCCAGAATACTTCAGGACCCGGCCCAGGGTGCTGGTAGCCCCGGATTTTGGTTTCTCTGCCGCGGGGGTGGTGGTGTCAGCAATCGTTCCCATGGTAACTTACCTCCACTTCAAGATGAGGAGGGGCAAGGAGATAGTCACCTTGCCCCTCGTTGCACTTCTTTATCTTAGCTTGGTTTTACAAACTCGATGACTTACTTAACCGTCACGAATTCGAAACCAACGAAGGTCGGAATGGCCACAACGTATGGAACCACCACAACTTCCAGCTTGCTGGAGCCAGCTTCCATGGTAGCCGAGAGATCGGCAGGAACGGTAATCATGTAATGGCCTTCTTCCACCATTTCGCCATCCAGAACTTTGATGATCTTGTTGGTGGAGTCATAGAGCAGGCCGATTACCTGTTTGACATCTGCGGAGGCATAGGGTTCACCATCAAAGGTCACGAAGACATCGAAGGTAAACTCGTTACCCAAAACCACACTACCTTCACCTTCCACCTCAACCTCAGCAATGCGAGGAGCGGAGAAGCGAGCCCACACGTCGGCCAGATCCACATAATCCGGGTTGTTAATCAGCGTGGCGACTTTTTCCGTCAGGTAGACTTCGCTCAGGATGTAGGGGCCATTGCCGATCATATAGTGACCGTACTTGGCATAGAAATCCTTGGCGGCTTGATAGCGGGCGACAGCCTCATCCGCGGTGATGTATTTACCGAGGACATTGGCATAGGGGATGTACTTGTCAGCGATGGCCTGATCCAGGTACTTGGTCAGGATATCCAGGCTGGGTCCACCCACCAGGCTTAACCACTCGACGGTCGTGGTGTCGGTGGAATTGGCATCGGCTTTATCGGCCGAGAAGGCCAGTTCACCAGCTGCATCGGCCAGGGAGGCCGCAGCCATGGTGTGCCACGGGGCATAGCCATAGGTGTAGGTCGGGAACATGGTGGTGACGTTCATTTCGGCATCAATCTGCCAGTTGTCACTGAAGGTTTCAATGACCAGCGGATCTTCCGAAACGATGCGGAAGCCCTTGTAAGCTTCGAGGGAGGCGGCGATGTTGGCAGCCTGGGATTCATCGTAGATGGCGGAACCTTCTTTACCAACATCCAGACCGAGGATCCAGGTGTACAGGAAATCGGCCATATCCATCGTGGTGCCGTCCTGGTTCTTGACGTCAGTCCACAGGGTGGAGGGATAGTAGACGACACTCTTCACCTTGGCGGTGATGCCATCCGGGAACTTCTCACCGGCGGTGATGAAGGCTTGATTGACGGCATCCCAGTCAACGATGGTGTCTTCAGGCACCTTGATTTCAGGAGCGAAATCGAGGGTGACCCAGTCATGGGTGGCGCCGATGGGCAGGCCTTCCAGGGCGGTGATTTCGGCACGTTCAAAGCGCAGCGGCCAGATCAAGCCCGTGTAGGGATCGAACATGTAACCTTGATCGTAGGTGGAGCGGACAATGGGCTGGTCAAACGCCCAGTTGGAGCCGGCGAGCGGGTTGATGGGATCCACGAACAGGTCGGGAGAACCCCACTTCAGCGTCCCGCCTTCTTGATCTGCAAGGCGCAGGGTGTAGGGCCAAATCTGGGAGCCGGCAACGCCAGCAGCCAGGTCATAGGTGACCGTCAGGCCTTCTTTGTAGGGGATGAAGCGCTTGCCATCAATCAACCAGACATGCATGGAGTTCTTGAGGGAAAGCTCCACGGCGCGTTCGAGGGCGGTCAGGCGTTCTTCGGGGGTGTTGAAATTGGTGTAGGCCAGATCATCGGCAAGTTGCTGATATTCAGCATCAATGTTGTTCGCCTGCCAGAGAGCGGTGAAGCCGTAGGCAGAGGAGGGGCTATCGAAGAACTGGAAGTTATCAGCTTCGTTGCGGGAGATGGCGGTCGCGGACCAGGCACCGGTGTAGACGTGGAAGAGACCATCGGCCGGATTACCCTGCACCCAGATGGGAGAGGCTTCCGAGGAGGTCTTGTATTGGCGGTCCGTGGCAAAACCGATGCTTTCGAGCTGATTGGCAACATAATCGCCGATCGGGATGCGGGTTTTGTCAGAGTCGTTGCGGATGAGCATGATAAGGGTGACCTGCTCACCGTTGAACATGTATTTGCCATCTTCAATGGTTACGCCTTCGATTCCCAGCATAACCTCATCCATTTGGGCTTTGGCCCGCTCGGGATTGTAAGCATATTCCGCTTCCAGGCGGCGAATGGTGGGCGCAATGCTGGTGTAATCCGGCATATTGGTGACCAGCGGGAAGAACTTGGCCAGTGCACCGCCATTGTAGATTTCGCGATTTAGGTAATCGCGGTCAATCAGCCAGTTCATGGCTTCGCGAGCCTTGGCGAAATGGAACGGGTTCACGGCGCCGGTGGAATCGCTGAAGAAGGGGCCGACCGGGTTGAAGGTCAGTTCATAATACAGGCCATTGGCTGAAGCATAACCGAGACCGGCGGCTTCAATTTCGGGCAGGGTATTGGACGAAACACCATCAGCATAGATATCAATGGCGCCCGCCTGGATCTGGGTCACGGCAGAGGCGTTATCCACCACCGAAACCACGATCTCGTCAAACCAGCCACCATGGCGAGTGGTCCGAGGAATTTCGGTGGGAACCGGGGTTGGTTCCTCGGTGGGCACCGCAGTCGGGGCGTCTGTGGCGACTGCCGGTGGGGTGGGTTCCTGTGTTTGGACCGGGACTTCGGTCGTGGGGGTACCACAGGCAGCCAGGATCATGCTGGCGAGCAGGATCAGGCTAAGTACAGAGAGCAACTTCTTATGCATAGCGATTTCTCCTCCATTTGGAATGTGTTGAAATCTACGATTTGCGAACCTGGATTTTACGCTGTGTTGATTTAACCCTTGCGAGCGTGCATCCGCGTCGCATAC
>CALESS010000210.1 GCA_937907495.1 uncultured Anaerolineaceae bacterium | reverse complement strand
AATTATTGCAATACCCGTACGGCCAGCGGAGCGGAACTGACGAAGGGGATTGTGGCGGTGCGCCTCACCTGGTACCGGTATATGCGGGGGGCCGGGGTGTATATTCCGGGGTATGGCAACGGGGTCGTGGCCGATGTTGGCGGGGGCATCCCCGGAAAATACTGGATTGACCTGGGCTTTACAGATGCCGATTTCCAACCCTGGCATCAGAATACCACCATTTACTTTCTGACGCCCGTTCCAGCCAATATTCTCTATATTTTGCCTTATTGAAAGCCCCCTATGACGGATTTTGACCTTTCTCCCCTGCACATCGCCGGATTGCTGCGCGCCCATGGATTAAATCCCAAAAAGAGCCTGGGTCAAAATTTCCTGCTGGATCAGGCTGCCCTGCGTAAAATTACTGAAGCTGCTGAAATCCCGGCAGGTGGAGAGGTGCTGGAAATTGGCCCAGGATTGGGCTCGCTCACCCGCTACCTGGCACGGGCTGCCGGGCGGGTGGTCGCCGTGGAATTGGATGACAAGTTGATCCCCATTTTGCAGGAAGTGTTGAGAGACACCCCGGGGGTGGAAATCATCCACGGGGATATTTTGCAGCAAGACCCGGCCCGGTTGATGGGCAACCCCGGCTACCGGGTGGTGGCGAACATCCCCTATTACATTACCTCGGCTGTCATCCGGCATTTGCTGGAAGCGCGTATCCAGCCCGCCTGCATGGTGCTCACCATGCAGAAAGAAGTGGCGGAACGGATTTGCGCCACCCCCGGCGAAATGAGCCTGCTGGCGCTCAGCGTGCAGGTATATGGCAAAGCGAAAGTGGTGGCGCGCATTCCCGCCGGGGCGTTCTTCCCGCCACCGGCAGTGGATTCGCTGGTGTTGCGGGTGGATATCCTTCCCACTCCCCGCATTCCGGTCGGGCAGTTGGGGGTCTTCTTCCAGTTGATCAAAGCCGGCTTCAGCCAAAAGCGCAAGACGCTGCGCAATTCTCTCTCCGGCGGGTTGGGAAGCAAACCCCAGGCGGTGGAAGAAAAATTGAAAGCCGCCGGGATTGATCCGCAGCGGCGGGCAGAGACACTTTCCATTGAAGAATGGAAGGATTTGACGGAAGGTTTTAGCGCAAATTAAGCGGGGGCAGGTCTGTGTATGCTGCGGGGAGCTTCCAGACGCGCAGGGCGGCTTCCAGTTGGATGCGGAAGGACATTTTGCTTTTGCCCCAGCGGCGGTCGGCAAAATAAATGGGGGTTTCTTTGAAGGTGTAGCCCAGACGGCTGGCTACGTAAGCCATTTCCACCTGGAAGACATAACCATTGGATTTGATCCGATCCAAAGGCATCCCCGCCAGCGTCTCGCGGCGCCAGAGCCGGAACCCTCCCGTTACATCCCGGATGGGCAGGCCCAAGATCGTGCGGGC
>CALESS010000209.1 GCA_937907495.1 uncultured Anaerolineaceae bacterium | reverse complement strand
CTCATAGGCCGGGTAGCGCTGCAGGAATTGGGCGTAGGCCGCTTGATAATCGGTGGAGGGGATCAGATTGGGCATGGGGGGCTGCTCCGGGGGACGGGTTGGGCGCGCAGGATGGTGGCCGAAAAATTCAGCCAAATAATTCTACGAAATTTTATCACTTCCCCGGATAATGGACGAGGAAATTTCTTGTCCAAAGAAACTGCTTTCTCCCTGCAGCAAAAACCCGCGAAGCGCCCGATTTATTAACGACCCAATATAAAAAAAGCCCTCCGGATGGGAGGGCTGGGAGACCTTGATCGGGCTTAGCGGCGGAAGCGCCCGGCCGGGGCGGCAGTGCGCCGCGGGTAAGAGGCGCGGGGTTGGCGGGAAGATACCGGGGGCCGCGAGCTGCGGGGAGCGGGCGGTTCGGCCATTCCTTCCGGCACGGCAGCCGGCTCAAAGCCTTCCACCTGGCGCTTGGCCAGCGGTCGCCCGAGCAGGCGTTCAATGCTGCGGATCATCAGGTGATCGTCGCGGGTGGCCAGGGTCAGGGCAGTGCCCAGGCGCTCCATGCGCCCGGTGCGCCCGATGCGATGGGTGTAGGCCACGGCGGTATCCGGCACATCATAGTTGATGACGTGCGTCACCTGCGAAACATCAATACCGCGGGCGGCGATATCTGTTGCGACCATCACCTTCACCCGTCCGGAACGGAAGCCATCCATCGCGGCCTGGCGCCGGTTCTGCGAGAGGTTGCCCTGCAGCGAGGTGGCGGAGTGTCCGGCCTGGCTGAGCAGCCGGGCGACCTTTTGAGCGCGGTGCTTGGTGCGGGTGAAAACCAGCACCTGGCCTTCACCGGTCTGCGGCAGCAGTTGCAGCAGCAGCTCATACTTACGTTCCTGGTCCACGGGCAGCACGGTTTGTTCAACCGTTCCCACCGGTTTGGAATCGCCAATTTCAACCGTTACCGGATTCTTCAGCATCTCGGTGGCAAGGCCGCGGATTTCCGACGGCATGGTGGCAGAGAAGAGCAGGGTTTGCCGTTGGCTGGGCAGGGCGGCCAAAATCCGGCGGATATCCGGCAGGAAGCCCATATCAAACATCATATCTGCTTCATCGAGGATGACAACCTCGATGGATTTAAGGTTGACGATTCCCTGGTTCATTAAATCCAGCAAGCGGCCAGGGCAGGCCACGCCGATTTCCACGCCAGCCCGCAAAGCCTTCACCTGTGGCTGCTGACTGACACCCCCGTAGAGGGTGACGGAGCGCAGCCCGGTCTGGCGGCCAAGGGCGCGCAGGGCAACGTGCGTCTGTTCTGCCAGCTCGCGGGTGGGGGAAAGGATTAATGCCCGCAGGCGGCCGCGCGGGCCGTTGAGCAGGTGCTGAAGGAGGGGCAGGCCAAAGGCAGCCGTCTTGCCGGTGCCGGTTTGGGCCAGGCCCAGCAGATCCCGGCCCTGCAAAATGGGCGGAATGGCCTGGAGTTGGATCGGCGTGGGGGTCTGATAACCCGCAGCCGAAATTCCCGCCTTAATTTGCGGGTGAAATTGAAAATTTTCGAAGTTCATTCATCATCTTTCTGATATAAAAACCGGCCGGGGATTGCCCCGGCCCGCTGAGTATCGTAAACCAAGTTTGACAATCACTTTACCTGACAACGAGCGGATTATACCACATCTTTTCGCCATACCCCTCTTATGTTCCAATATCGCGCAAGGGCACTCCTTAGGGGTCTCAAGAGGGAGGTTCTTCATAGATACTACGGTCAGCCAGCCACCCGGTGGAAGGCGCACTTTGCATTCTCAGCGGTTTCCGGCGGAGGGCGGCCTCAGGGATGCGCTTCGCCCGCTCCCTTGCCCGAAACATTCCGATAATACTCACACAAATCCTGCAGGGGGCATTGCTCACAGGCTGGTTTGCGGGCATGGCAAATCTCCCGCCCCAGGCGGATCAGGTTCAGGTGGGCGGGACCGTATTCCCCCGGCGGGAACTGGGCTGCCAGGTAGGGGTGGGCCTGCTCGACCGTCATTTGTGGGGGCCGCAAACCCAATCTCCCGCTGACCCGGTAAACGTGGGTATCCACCGGGAAGGCCGGCATGCCCAGCGAGAAGAGCAGCACAATGGCGGCTGTCTTGGGGCCGACCCCGTTGAAGCGCACCAGCCAGGCTTCGGCTTCCGGGGTGGTTTGTTCTTTTAAGAAATCCAGATCCAGGTTGCCGCGCTCCGCGCTGATCTGGCGCAGCACTTGCTGGATGCGCGGCCCTTTCTGGTTGGCCAGCCCGGCCGGGCGGATGGCTTCAATTACCGTTTCCACCGGGGCGTCGCGCACCTGCTCCCAAGTGGGCAGTGTGGCCCGCAGCCGTTGGAATGCCAGGTCGCGGTTACGGTCATTGGTGTTCTGTGAGAGGATGGTCGAGACCAACTCATCCACTGCCGGCAGCGGGTCACGCCACTCGGGTGTGCCATAAAATGCCAGCAGGCGGCGGTGGACGGCCAAACCGGGTTCGAGGTTTTCAGCGGCGCTCACGCGGTTGGTTTCTCCAAGCGGAAGCAGGGGCGAATCTCGCCGATGGTCAGCTTGCGCCAATTATAGAGCGGGCGGCGGTCAATCTCTGCCAGCCCGGCGATTTGTTCGTCATCCAGGGCGCCCAGTTGGCGCAGGGTTTCGACCCCCACCAGCGGGCCGGCTCGCCCGCCGAGATCCCCATCCGCAATTTTGAAGGCGATTCCGATGCCGGGTGAACCTGCCCCCAGCGCGCCCGGCAGCAGGCTGATCACCTGGTAGCCTTCGGCGCCGGCCTTGGCCACCAGTTGGCCGTTCATCAGGCCCATTACCAGGGTATCGAATCGCCCGGGGCCGGCAACCATATCGCCGTTGGCAGCCATGGAGCGGAAGATGCGCTGCAGGGCAGCCGTGCGCTCTGGTGCCAGGCCGATCGGCTCCGCCAGGCGGGCCATGGCGTAGGCTGCATTGTAGAGCGGCACGGCAAACACCGGCGCCGAGCAGCCATCCACCCCCAGGGCGATTTTTTCCACCGGAATATCACACATCTCCGCAAAGGTTTGCAGGATGGTCTGCTGCACGGGATGCTCCAGGTTGAGGTAATCTTCCAGCGGCAGGCCGCGCAGCAGGGCATGAGCCAGCATACCCGTATGCTTGCCGGAGCAGTTATGGCGGATGGGGGCTGGCTTTTCGCCGCGCAACAAAAGGGCACGCGCCGTCGGTTCGTGGAAGGGGTTGTGAGCACCGCAGAGCAGGTTCTCTTCGCCCACCCCCACCTTGGCCTGAATGGATTGCAAAACGGCGACATGCTCATCGGTGCCGGAATGGGAGGCGCACAGGATGGCTACCTCGCGGTCCGTCAGGCCGAAGTGCTCGGCGCCGCCGCGTTCGATGAACGGCAGCGCCTGGAACGGCTTGGCCGAAGAGCGCAGGAACGTGGTGAGCTGCGGGTCACCGATGCTGGCTAGCAGATCCCCGTGCGAATTGACCACTGCCAGGGCGCCGAAATGGATGGATTCGACGACCGATCCACGCGTACATTCAATGAGGGCTTTCACTTGATCTGGTTTCATGGCTTTTCCCTTCCAGAAAAATTATATCATCGGCTTGCAAAGGTGGGGTTTGCTTCCCCCGGGGGGTGCTGCGCAATCCACCCGGCGGGGGGTTCAATCAAGTGGGTTGTGCCTGCGACCGGTGAAAAAAAGCTCCGGGGGTTGCCCGGAGCAGTGGAAATGGTTCCAATGGAGATGCGCAATGACGAATTAGCGGTGTACGGTGGTCCCGCCGGGGGCCGTCAGGTGGCAGACGGTGCATTTGCCCAGGGTGCCGGCATAGCCTTGCAAGTTGATAAACTTGATGGCATCCCGCGGCTCGGAACTGGTGGCGATGGCGTGTGTACTGTCGTGGCAAGCCTGGCAATACAGCCCGCCATGCCCCGTGGAAAGGCGAAACAGGGCGTTGTTCTGGCGATACTTGGGTTCGGTGTGACAGGTATCGCAACGTGGTTCATTCAACCAGGGGTTGGGGTTATTCTTGACCTGCTCCATGCCGCCGTGGCAATCCACACAACCCATGTCGTACTGGCTGGACATCACATCCCGCAGGCACTTGGTGGAGGGTCCCGGGTGGCAGTTGTAGCAACCCGCGGTCGTGTTCGGCACTTTGCCGGCGTGTTTGGAGTGCATGGCCTTGGAGAGATTGGGGATGCCCGCCACGCCGGGCGCACCAAGGGCGTTGGAAGCGTGACATTCCGCGCACAACACCGGCTTGCGATCCAGCAGGGCACCGGTATGACCGGACGGGTAATCTCCCTGGTTGGAATCATCATGCAAAGCCAGGATATTATCCTCCACCTTGCCGGTGCGGATGCCAAATGCGCCATCGCTGTGGCAATTATCGCAGCGCATCTCGGTGGAAACCGGCGCCACCACCTGGTTGGTCGCCAGCACATTGCCCTGGGCATCCTTCACCACCAGGTCTGCCAGTTGGTAGGGCTGCGGGGCGCTCGGGTTGCTATCCGAAAATTCGGTCAGCGGAATGCCTTCGGCCACAAAATGATCGGCTTTGCCATCCATCAGCCCGGCCAGGCCTTTGCCGGTCAGGCCGATATTGGGGGGCAGATCTACCCCGAAAAGCTGCACATCGTAATCCCAAAAATTGGATTTACCCACGGAGTAGGTATTATCTGGAAAACTGTAACTCACGGTGAGGCCGGTGGTGATGATGCGCGGCGGATCGCCGCGCTGGATGACCTGCGCCCAGAGGTTGTTGTAGGGGGGCAGCACCGCCAGCGAACTGAAATCCCGGTTGTAGCAGTGCATGCCGAGGTCGTTCCAGCCGATGACCACATACTCTGGCAGGGGTTTGGGCTGACCGGAGTTGGTGATGATGGGCATGTAGATGATGGTTCCGCCCTGGGCAAAGATGGCTCGGAACTGTGCCAGGATCAGCAGCAGGCTGATGAGGGCAGCCGAGGCCAGGGTAAGGTGGAGGCGGTTGAATTTCTGGTGGTTCATGAGCACTCCCTTCGGTTTGTCTTCATAAGGTGCGGAGAAGCGTCCGCACGAGAATGAGAGGTTGTTTATATTTGACTAAACCTATACTAATTATCCAGTATCATAGCACGTTCGTTTAGGATTTGGGTTAAATCAGCCGGAAGGTATGCCTAACATCTGCTTAACCTTTCGTGTTTTGGCGGGGAAACCGCCCTTTTTAAGGGCTGCCAACCGGCTTTTGGCAATCGAATCCGCCCGCCGCCAACAGATTGTGACATTTGTCACTTGTTACTGATGTTATAAGTTGATATATT
>CALESS010000208.1 GCA_937907495.1 uncultured Anaerolineaceae bacterium | reverse complement strand
TGCATGGAAACCGATCGCACGGTATCAGTACAAATCAAAGGCATCCGAGATGGTTTGCTGATAACCGTTGGGGATGGTGAGTGGCCAATTCTGCAAGAAATCATCTTGAAGCAGATTGACGAAAAAGGTGCTTTTTTTCGGGGAGCACGGCTGGCATTGGATGTGGGCAACCACATTCTGAAAGCCGTTGAAATGGGCAATCTGCGGGATCACCTTTCAGAAAGGGGAGTGATCCTGTGGGCAGTGATGAGCAACTCTCCTACGACGGAGCAATCTGCCCAGGTAATGGGGTTGGCGACCCGAATTTTCGCTCCGAAGCCGGAACGAGTGAGCCGCACCCAGCAGGCCATGAATGATGGAGAACCTGCCATGCTGGTACACCGTACGCTTCGCTCCGGCAACAAAATCTCCTACCAGGGGCATGTCGTGGTACTGGGGGATGTGAACCCGGGGGGAGAAGTGGTGGCCTCCGGCAGCGTGGTGATCTGGGGAAAATTGCGGGGAACCGTGCATGCCGGTGCGGAAGGTGATGAGACAGCCGTGGTCTGTGCGTTGGATATGAGTCCGATGCAATTGCGCATAGCCGATTTAATTTCGGTTTCACCGGCAAGAAAAGGAAAATCCAGCGCTGAGGTTGTGCGGATCGTCAAGGGACAACTTATCGCTGAACCATGGGATTCAAGAGAGGGAGGCAAATGAGTGCTTCAGTTGTAACGATTTGCTCGGGCAAGGGCGGGGTGGGAAAGACGACCACCACTGCCAACCTGGCTGTTGCCCTGGCGTTAACGGGTAAGAAGGTTGTCTGTATTGATGGTGATATTGGACTAAGGAATCTGGATGTAGTCCTGGGTTTGGAAAATCGGATTGTGTATGACCTGGTGGATGTGATTGAAGGACGCTGCCGGCTGCGCCAGGCGATGATCCGCGATAAACGGCTGCCGGAGCTGTACTTGATCCCGGCGGCGCAGACGCGCGATAAATCGGCTGTCTCTCCCAGTGACATGGTGCGGCTGTGTGACGAGTTACGCCAGGATTGTGATTGGATCCTGATTGATTCACCGGCCGGCATTGAACGGGGTTTTCGCAATGCGATTGCCCCGGCAGATACGGTGATCGTGGTCACCAATCCGGAAGTGTCCGCGGTTCGGGATGCAGACCGCATTATCGGAATTGTGGAGGCGGAAGAGAAGGGTCCGGCACGCCTGGTGATCAACCGGGTGAATCCGGGGATGGTCAAACGTGGCGATATGTTGACGGCGGAGGATGTGCTGGAGCTGCTGGCCATTGAACTGATTGGGATAGTGCCGGAAGATGAGAATGTCATCATCAGCACTAATCGCGGGCAGCCGATCGCCCTGGATGGCAAAACACGGGCCGGGATGGCGTTCAACAATATTGCCCGCCGGCTGCAGGGTGAAAAGGTTCCATTCCTGGATTTGGAGCAGAAGGATGGCTTCTTTCATCGGATTTCTCGCATTTTCAAGCCTGCCGGGGAGGTTTAAATGCCAGATTGGTTGGATCGCCTGTTTGGAAAAGAAACGACCAGTGCAAACCAGGCCAAGGATCGCCTTAAGCTGGTGCTTATTAACGATCGCACGGACCTCTCCCCTCATGAAATGGAAATCATGAAAAATGAGCTGATCGAAGTGATTGCCCGGCATGTGGATATTGACCCAGATGCGGTTCATATCTCGATGACCCAGGAGGGACGAGAACAGCGGTTGGTTGCGGATATTCCCATCCGTCCGGTAAAAAGACGGGGAGGAAGAACAAAGTAAGGTACCCATGAGGCGTGAACTTTTGCGGCACTTCGATTACTGGTTGTTCGGTGCCGTGATGATATTAACCATCTTTGGAATTGTGATGATTCGTTCTGCCGCGGCCGGGAACGAAGAAATTATCGCGTCCGTTCAGCGCCAGATTATTTTTGCCGGATTAGCCCTGGCAGTGATTATCGTGATGACCTGGTTTGATTATCGAACCTGGTCATCCTTGATCCGGATCATTTATCTGGCTGCAGTATCTTTGCTGGTGGTCATTTTTGTGATGGGGCAGGCCCGCTTTGGCGCACAGCGTTGGCTGGAATTTGGCTTGATCTTGATTCAGCCGACAGAAGTTGCCAAGATTGCCATCATCCTGGTGTTGGCGGATTACTTTGCCAAACGGCAAGCTGCGCCGCGCAATTTACGTTGGGTAATCGGCAGCTTTTTGCTGACGGCGGGCATCGTGATCTGGATTCTTTTGCAGCCGAATTTGAGCAATTCGATTGTGATTTTTGTGATCTGGTTTGCCATGCTCTGGCTGGCGGGGCTGCCGTGGCAATATTTACTGGCTTTTGCGGGGATCGGTATCGTGGGGGCGTTGTTTGCCTTTCCCTTCCTGGAACCCTACCAGCAATCGCGCATCCTGACCTTTTTCTACCCGGACCCGAACGCCCGTTACGGCAACTCGTACAACGTAGACCAGGCCCTCATTTCGATAGGTTCGGGCGGATTGTTCGGCCAGGGTTATGGGCATGGCAGCCAGGTTCAGCTTCGCTTCTTAAAAGTGCGCCATACGGATTACATCTTTAGCGCCATGGCCTCTGAATTTGGCTTTGTGGGGACAGTTGTCATCATTGCATTGCTGGTGTTTGTGGTGATCCGCTGTCTGCGGGCTGCCCGGCTGGCACCGGATCTATTTGGAGCGCTGATCGCTTATGGCTTTGCTGTGTTGATCTTTTTTCAATCTGCGGTCAATATTGGGGTAAACTTAAAAGTCATTCCCGTCACCGGCTTGACCCTGCCGTTTATCAGTTATGGAGGAAGCTCGCTCGTTTCCCTGGCACTTGGAATCGGGCTGGTGGAGAGTGTAATTTCACGTCGAAAAACCCTGGAAGTGTAATGGAGAAATGATGACTCAAATTCAACGCCCTGCCCGTGTTCGTTTTGCCCCTTCACCCACCGGTCACCTGCACCTGGGGGGTGCAAGAACGGCATTATACAATTACCTGGTGGCCCGGCAGACGGGCGGGCAGTTCATTTTACGCATCGAAGATACAGATCAAAAACGATTGGTGCCCGGGGCGGTGGAAGAGTTGATCGCCGGATTGCATTGGCTGGGAATCCAGTGGGATGAAGGCCCGGATGTTGGCGGGCCAGACGGCCCTTACCGGCAATCAGAGCGGAAAGAAATCTACCAGAAACATGCCCGGCAATTGATTGAGCAAGGGAATGCCTATTATTGTTTTTGTACTTCCGAGCGCCTGGACCGCATGCGGCAGGATCAGCAAAAGCGCAAGGAACCGCCGCATTACGATGGGACTTGCCGGGGTTTGAGCCTGGCAGAAGCCG
>CALESS010000207.1 GCA_937907495.1 uncultured Anaerolineaceae bacterium | reverse complement strand
TACAAGACTCATCCGGAGAGTTCTATCGCCGCATCTTGCTACCGATGGATAGCTCCCGCCGGGCCGAATGTGTTTTGCCAGCCGGGATCATCCTGGAGGGCGAAGACATTCCCGCCCCGGCGGAGCAGTTCCTCAACGAGGATGCCGAGACCGACCTCCCGCCCACTTCCTCCGATACTCATCCCCACCTGGTGTTTGCATCCATCCTCAAACTGCCAGAGCTGCCCCTCCCGGAACCTTACCCGCAGGATACAATCCAGTTATTTGAACAATTCAAAACCCTTAGCCGCCAGACCCTGCACAGGTATTTGGATATGATGGTTGAACGGCTGTGCGCGGAGTGTGAAATCTGCCTGGTGGAAAGTCAGAACATACCCGCAGCCATTCATAAATTGGTGGAGGAAAAAGACATTGACCTGGTGATCATGTCTGCCCATGGCGCAACCGGGGATTTCAGCAGGCCGTATGGCAGCATCACCCAGGACTACATTGATCATGGCAACCGACTGGTGCTGATCATCCAGGATGTGCCTCGTTCCCACATTCAACCCACCGCGGCCCAGGTGGCGGCGAAAGAAGCCGGGAAAAGATAAATAATGCCGGATAACGATCTTCATCCCAACCTATCCGAACCTGCTGCATCCCTTCTTATCCCCTCCTCCCCTGGCAGCCCGGGGCAATTCCAGGGGCTGGCTGCCACCCTGATTCAACAGTTTGGGGCGCCAGCAGCTGTTATACCGGCCAAAGCTTTCCGCAAAGAGCGCTCCGGTCGTGACCCGGCCGGTCATGATCTAAAGCGGTATGAAGACTGGCTGGCAGAGGCACATCAACTTCTCGCCGATAGATCCCAGCAGAAAGCGTCCATCTCGTATGCCTCGGAATGGGTCATGGATAACTATTACATTATCCGCCAGGCATTCCGGCAAATAGAAGAAGATTTACCCGGCGGCTATTACCAGCAGCTTCCACGCCTGGCAGCCGGCAGTTGGAAAGGCTTACCCCGCATCTACGCCATTGCCTCTACGATGCTGGAGGAGCACGATTTTCTGTTCGATCCGCTGATGGTTCAAGCCGTGCTGGTGTTTTTTCAACAGCATACCGCCCTGACCATGGGCGAATTGTGGGCACTGCCCATTTTCCTGCGTTTCAGCCTGCTGGAAATGCTGGCCCATACGCTGGTTTCTGTCATTCGGCCTGCCACATCCCCGGCATTGCCCCCTCTGCCCCCGCATTCCACCCGGGAGCCGCAGCAAAGCCCGGAGCCGGACCGGATTGCCAACATCATCCTCAGCCTGCGCTCGATTGCCGAACTGGATTGGAAGGATTTTTTTGAAGCCGCCAGCGCGCTGGAAGCCACCCTGCGCCAGGACCCGGCCGGAGTTTATGAGGGGATGGATTTTGCAACCCGCAATTTATACCGCAATGAGATAGAGAAACTGGCCCTCGCCGCCCACCGTACCGAGGATGAAGTGGCCCAGGCTGCCCTGCTGCTGGCTCAAAGGGCGGCGGAGCGAAGCGGCGCGCAGAAAGAAGCCCATATCGGCGAGTATTTGATCGGCGGTCAGCGGGCCGCTCTGGAAGCCGCCCTGGGTTACCGACCCGGGCTGAAGGAGCGCCTCCAACGCTGGGCCTTCCGCAAAGCTGATTTCGTTTATCTTTACAGTGTTGCCCTTTTCTCCACCTTCATTTTTATCCTGCTGGCTTTTCCGGCCAATTTGCCGGAACTTTACGCAGCCATCGGCTCCCCCGAAAACCGATTCCCGTGGGAGGCGGCTCTGCCCATCCCCACCGCCCTGTTATGGGTTGTGGTGATCCTGCTCACCCTGGCCCTGGTCATCCCGGTTTTGACGATCGCCACCAGCCTGGTAAACTGGTTGATCACCCTGTTTGTTCGGCCGCGGATTTTACCCAAGTTGGAATTCTCGAAAGGCATCCCCGCCCCCTTCCATACGCTGGTGGTCATCCCCGCCCTCATCACCCGGCGGGATGAAATTGATTCGTTGGTGGATCAGTTGGAGCTGCACTACCTGCGCAATGCCGTGCCCGGCTTGCTCTTTGGCCTCCTGACGGATTATAAAGACGCCGACCAGGAAACACTGCCGCAGGATGAAGACCTTTTGAATTACGCCCTGGAGCGCATCCAGGCCTTGAACAACAAATACCCGCGCTATGCATCCCCCGCAGAGGATGTACTCAGCAGCCTGCCCGCCCGCCGGGAGCGGTTTTACCTCTTTCACCGCAAACGCCAGTGGAATCCCTCCGAGGGAAAGTGGATGGGCTGGGAGCGCAAACGCGGCAAACTGCACGAACTGAATCAACTGCTGCGCGGCCGCAATCACCTGTCTTTTGTCTCTCCCGCTCAATTGAGCGCCACCGACCGGGAAGACCTGCAAGCGGTGCAGTTCGTCATCACACTGGATGCAGATTCCATCCTGCCGCTCGGTGCAGGCTGGCGCCTGGCAGGCACCCTGGCCCACCCGCTCAACCGGGCTGAGTTTGACCCGACCACGGGGGAAGTGATCTCCGGCTACACTGTTCTACAGCCGCGCATGGAAATTCACCCCCGGAGCGCCAACCTCTCCTGGTTTACCCGCATCTTTTCCGGGGATGCCGGGCTGGACCTTTATAGCCTGGCGGTTTCGGATTCGTACCAGGATCTCTTTGGCGAAGGAATCTACGTTGGCAAAGGAATTTACGATGTGGATGCCTTTCAGCGCAGTGTGGATGAGCATATTCCGGAGAATACCGTCCTCAGCCATGACCTGCTGGAAGGGCTGATGGGCCGGTCGGGGCTGGCGACCGATATCACCCTGGTGGAAGACTATCCGCAAAATTACACCATCCACATTCTGCGCCAGCAGCGCTGGATCCGCGGGGATTGGCAGTTGCTGCCCTGGCTGTTGAACCCGCGCCAGTTTGGCGTAAAGTTCTCCCTGATGGACCGCTGGAAGATTTTCGATAACCTGCGCCGCTCATTGCTGGCCCCCGCCTTGCTGATGATCTTCCTGCTGGGGACCATCTTTCTGCCGGGGCATGCCGGGTTGTGGGTAAGCCTGGTGGCACTCTCCCTGGCTATCCCCCTGCTGACAGGCCTGGCCCGCAGCACCCTGCAAATTGTCGGCGGCGAAGCTGCCGCTTCCGCCCTGCGCCCGCTCGCCTGGAATCTGATCCGCTGGTTATTGGCCATCTCGACCCTGATCTACGAGGCCTATATCTCCCTGGATGCCATCTTCACCACACTCTATCGCCTGCTGATCAGCCGCCGCCACCTGCTTCAATGGGTGACAGCCGCCCAGACCACCCGCCTGTTTGGCAGCCGCCGGCGGCAGAACCAAAACTGGGAGAGAATGGGGGTATCCGTAGTGGCCGCGGTCATCATCGCCCTCACCCTGCAAGTGATCTCGAACATCTCACGCAGCGGCCTGTCGCCTGTCTTCCTCTATGCTTCCCTCATCCTGGCGTTATGGATGCTTTCACCCCTGATTGTATGGTGGGTGAACCGACCTTTGCGGGAGGAACCCACCCCGCTCACCCCTGCCCAGGAAACCTTGCTGCACCAGGTCGCCCGGCGCACCTGGGGTTTCTTTGAGCGTTTTGTCGGGCCGGAAGATCACTGGCTGCCACCCGATCACTACCAGGAAGCCCCGGTAGGCATGGTGGCCCACCGCACATCCCCCACCAATATCGGTTTACTGCTCACCTCCACCCTGGCAGCCTATGACCTGGGCTACATTAATTCGTTGGGCCTGGCTACCCGCCTGGAAACCACCCTGCAAACCCTCCGCCAGTTGGAGAGATTCCGCGGTCATTTTTTGAACTGGTATGATACCCTTTCGCTCACCCCCCTTCAACCGCGCTACATCTCCACGGTGGATAGCGGCAACCTCGCCGCCTGTCTCATCATCACCGCCCAGGGCAGTCGTCTTCTGCCCCAAGACCCGCTCTTCCGCTGGGAAATCTGGCAGGGATACCTGACCACTCTTTCCAGCCTTAAGGATATTCTTTCCCCCGGGGCAGAACAAATCCGCCAGTTGATCTCTGACTTGCAGGCAGAAATCATTGCCGGGCGCGGCCAGCCGGAGCGCTGGTACGCACTGTTCCTGCGCGCCAAAGACCATTACTGGCGGGATATCTCCAACCAGTTGATTGAGATGATGGAAACCGGGAGCCTTGAATTAAGCCCGGCTGCGCTGGCGAATTTACGAGATACCACCGCCCAGGTGGAGCGCCATCATTCGACCATTCAGCATCTGTTAACCGATCTCCTTCCCTGGCTGCCGCTGCTGGATGCAATCCCGGAGCTGTTCCAGCAGCCCGCTTATGCCCCGGCTGTGCAAAACCTGAGCGGTTTGTTTCCGGCCGACCTGACGCTGGAGCAGCTCCACGCCCGCCTGCCCGCCGCCACCGAACATCTTGCCAACCTGCGCCAACTCTTCTC
>CALESS010000206.1 GCA_937907495.1 uncultured Anaerolineaceae bacterium | reverse complement strand
TGTTGTTCTGTGAATTATGATAATTAATATCGGATTAGACGTCTATCACCCGCTATCACCCGATTCGGACTATTTAAGGACTATTCCCTTACACTTTCTTTCACCAGGCGGGTTCAAGGTCTTTCTCCGGGCATGAATAGGGGCTGGCAAACCATACCTTGCAGCTCTTCCGAAGGGAATGGAAGACCGCAAAAGGTGGAGAACGGATTGGTTTCAGAAATCAGCGGGGATAGGGAATTCGCAGATCAGTGAGAGGGATCAGAGAAGATTAGGGGAAAGGGGAACCACGAGGGCGATGCGGGTGCCATTGCCGGGGGAGGATTCCAGGTGGAATGAGGCGGAGATATCCTGGGCGCGCTCTTGCATGATCACCAGGCCGTAATGGTCGGGCAGGGGGGTTTCGGTCGGGGTAAAACCCACGCCATCATCCTGGATTGAAAGAAAGCAGTTTGATTCCTCCCAGGCGATGAGCACATCCACCTGGTTGGCCCGGGCGTGTTTTTCCACATTTATGAGAGCCTCGCGGAGGATGAAAAAGAGCTGGCGCTTGACCAGCGGTGGGAGTGGATGAGGTTGGCCGGTCTCTTTGAGAGAATAATGAAACCCTGCCCGTTCGGCCAGGGTGGCGGTTTGGGCATTGAGAGTGGTACGTAAATCCACATAACTGTTGGGATGAAGTTCTGCCAGCAGGCCGCGCACCTGTTCATAGGCTTCTTCGGTTACCGATTGAACCCGATCCAAATCTTGCGAGATACCCGGGTATCGGCGGTCGGGAAAATCATGGCGGATTTGTTCCATTTTCAGGCGGATAAAACCGATGGATTGACCGAGGGAATCGTGTAAATTTTGAGAGATATGTTGAAGCTCGGTTTCATGAAGCACTTTCTGAGTTTTCAATTGGGCGGCAAGTTGAAGGTTGGAGTAATACAGGCTAATGATCTTTGCGAGCTTTTTGAAGAAACGAATCTGGGCGGAAGAATATGACGAGTCGTGTGGTAAATCCAAAAAGATCATTCCCAGTGGGGAACTGGAAGTACCGATGGGCAAACAGTAGCGATGGAAACCAGACGAGGCAGGTGCTGTGGGGAGAAGGAAAAAATGGTGGAGGTTTTCTGGTTGCTGCTCGTGGATCAGGAAGGATTGGGAGGAGCAATCCGGGGTGGAAAGCAGCTCCAGCAGGGGATCCTGTTCCCTCTCCTCCTCTGACCCTTGAGGCAGAGCGGAGAGAATGACGCTTACCTGGAGCGGTGTGAAGTTGGCCTGGAAGAAATTCTTCAAGCGTATGGAAAAGGACCCGGCATCCGCGGCACTGGAGAGCAGATCTGCCAGGGA
>CALESS010000205.1 GCA_937907495.1 uncultured Anaerolineaceae bacterium | reverse complement strand
CTGATGAAATAACAGTTTGGATAATTTTCACGGCCATAGAAAACGCGCTGTTTGCGGGTTTTTCGCTCCACAATTTCCCCGCCATCCTTGGGACATTTCACCCCGATCTGGATCAACAAGGCTTCGGTGTGGCGGCACTCCGGGAAGTTGGCGCAGGAGACGAATTTCCCATACCGTCCCCAGCGGATCACCAGGTCACCGCCGCAATCCGGGCAGGCTTTGCCCACCCGCTCCAATTCCGCCTTGGTGACCGGCATTTCCTCCTGGGCTTTTTTCAAAGTCGGGCCAAAGGAATTGTAAAACGCGCTGATCACATCCGCCCATTCCTGTTCACCCTCCGCCACCCGATCCAGATTTTCCTCCATGCGGGCAGTAAAGCCCGTATCTACAATCTCCGGAAAATGCTTTACCACCAGGTCATTCACCAGCAGGCCTGTTTCTGTTGGACTTAATCGTTTGCCTTCCCGGTTTACGTAGCCACGCTCCTGGATGGTGGACAATATTGGTGCATAAGTGGATGGGCGGCCTATGCCGAATTGCTCCAGGGTCTGCACCAGGGAAGCCTCGGTGTAACGTGGAGGCGGCTGGGTGAAATGCTGCTCCGGAATCAAGCGGATCAGGGTTTGTTTCTGACCTTCCGATAAGCCGGCGGGAATTTTGGCATTCTCGTTGTCTTCATCCGCTTTCGCATCTTCATCTTTGGATTCTTCATAGACCACCAGGAAACCCGGGAACTTCAAGGTCAGGCCGGTTGCCCTGAAAAGATACTGATGCTTCTGGGCCGGGACCTCAAGCTCCACGGCCAGCGTATCAAAAATCGCGCTTTCCATCTGGCAGGCCACAAATCGCTGCCAGATCAATTGATACATTCGGAATTGGTCATTCGTCAGAAAGGATTTGACCGCCGCTGGAGCCCTCATCACCGTGGTGGGCCGGATGGCCTCATGTGCCTCCTGTGCGCCAACCGCCCGGGTGGAATATTTCACCGGATCAGCTGGTAGAAAATCTGCACCATACGTCTGCTGGATATACGCCCGAGCTTCATTCAGTGCCATTTCGCTGATATTTGTGGAATCGGTGCGCATGTACGTGATCAGGCCGGTTGTCCCGCCTTCACCCACATCCAAACCCTCATAAAGCTGTTGTGCCAGGGCCATGGTGCGCCGGGCGGTAAACCCCAACTTGCGGCTGGCTTCTTGCTGCAAGGTGCTGGTGATAAATGGAGCGGAAGGTTTTTTCCGGCGTTCGCCGCGTTTTATCCGGGTGATCTCAAACACCGCTTCTTCCAGGTCTGCCAGCATCTCGTCCACCACTTCCTGCCTGGGCAAATCCGGCTCTGCCTCATCCACTTTCACCAGGCGGGCGATATAGGTGGCTTTTCCCGCCCGTGGCTTTAATTCTGCCGCAATGGACCAGTATTCCACTGGCTCAAAATCATCAATTTCGCGCTCGCGTTCTACGATCAGCCGCAAAGCTACGGATTGCACCCTCCCCGCCGAAAGCCGGCTGCGCACTTTTTCCCACAATAGCGGGGAAATACCATATCCCACCAGGCGGTCCAGCACCCGCCGGGCCTGTTGGGCATCCACCAGGTTCATATCAATCGTGCGCGGGTGAGAGAATGCGTCTTCAATTGCCGGCTGGGTGATTTCATGAAATACAACCCGTTTGGAAAGCTCTGGATTGATTTGAGCCGCCTCCATCAAATGCCAGGCGATTGCCTCACCCTCACGGTCCGGGTCGGTAGCCAGGTAAACTTCTTCGGCATGTTTTGCTAACTCTTTTAGTTCTTTGACCACCACTCGTTTTTCATTTGGTACACGGTATTTCGGTTGAAAGCCATTCTCCACATCTACCGATAGCTCTGA
>CALESS010000204.1 GCA_937907495.1 uncultured Anaerolineaceae bacterium | reverse complement strand
TGGAAGCGACTTGAACCTGCTGGAAAGCCAATGGAAACAGGAAGAGCTCGCCCTGGATATGGGCCGGCTGGCCTGGCGCGGCTTGTCGCCCTATCTTTTCCTGGCTGTCCTTTTGCTGGTTCCCCCGCTCGTCGTGATCGGCTTTCAGCGGCGCAAAAAATCTCACCCCACCCCGATGGATGGGGATTAAGATGGAACTCCTCCAGTTGCATGCCATCGTGGATGGCCGGGTTCAGGGGGTGGGCTTCCGCATGTTCGTATTGGAAAAAGCCCGCGCCCTCCAGCTAACCGGCTGGGTGCGCAACACCTTTTCCGGGGAGGTGGAGGTAATGGCGGAAGGCCCCCGCCCCCAACTGTCCGAGCTATTGGAAGAATTGTATCGCGGCCCGCGCACCTCCTGGGTGGAATCCATTCAGCAGGAATGGCAGCCCGCCACGGGTCAGTTCTCCTCCTTCGAGGTTTCCCGTACCGAATAAGTTTGCCATTCAACCCGCACCACAACCTGGCAGCTCCCTCTCAAACTTAATCCGCAAAAAAGCCCCCCGTATAGCCGGGAGGCTTTTTATGTGGATTGGTGCGAACTTACAAACCGATAATTACTTGGATTTCTTCTCGTCTTTTTCGGCTGCTACAACTTCCCGACCCTGATAATGCCCGCATTTCGGGCATACCGTATGAGGCAGGCGCATTTCACCACAATTGCTGCACTGAACGAGGTTGTTCGCTTGCAGAGCGTCATGGGCGCGGCGGCGGTCGCGGCGGCCCTTCGAAAGTTTCCGTTTGGGTTGAGGAACCATTGATCTACTCCTATTTCCTTGCCATCCTGTGTTATTTCCAAAGCCGTCGAATTATACCTGCGGGTCACCGATACTGTCAAGGTAAATATTTGAAGTGGACATATATTTGAAAACAGGGGTTCTTCTTTGCCTGAACAAGCCGAAATTTCTTTCCATCCCTGCCTTCACATCTTCCATCCGCTCCTTTGGCCCGGCCCGGAGCACCCCCACCCCTCCCCTGCCGCCCCCAATCCATAACCTCCTCCCCGATTTTCGCCTTACACTTTTGCAACTTCAGCCCTCGATATCCGCTTAAGTAACTGGAATATGACTCAAGTCACATTGACGACTCTGTTGAGATTTTCTAAAATAATACCGACCAGTCGGTATTATTTTCACGCTATGGAGGTCAGGTTATGATTTTAGTCACAGGGGCAACAGGTCACCTTGGAAACGTGCTGGTGCGCGAACTGGAACAACAAGGAAATACGGTACGGGCGCTCGTCCTCCCCCGTGAGGATACCACCGCCCTCGAAGGCACCCGGGCCGAGTTGGTCACCGGCAACATTTTAGACCCCGCCTCGCTGGATTGCGCCATGCAAGGTGTCAACACCGTTTTCCACATGGCGGCGCTGGTATCCATCGAACCCGGCAAGGAAGATATCCTCCATCAGATTAACGTCCAGGGCACAGAGAACGTCTTACAAAGCGCCATCAAGGCCGGTGTGCGGCGGTTTGTCTACACTTCCTCCATCCATGCTCTCGCCCGCCCGCCGCTCGGCGTGCAGATTGATGAGAGCCAGCCCTTTGATATCCACAACGAAGCTGGTCCCTACGACCGCACCAAAGCCCTGGCGTCCATCAAGGTCTTACAGGCCAACCATTCCAGCATGGAAACCGTCATCGTTTGCCCAACCGGTGTCCTGGGTCCCAATGATTATCGCCGTTCAGAAATGGGCGAGCTCATCATTGAATGGATGAACCGCAAAGTCGCCTTCCTCGTGAAAGGGATGTTCGATTGGGTGGATGTGCGGGATGTTGCCCGGGCTCACATCCTGGCCAGCCAGAGCGGCACCCCAGGCCAGACCTATATCATCAGCGGCCACCGTGTCTCCCTGACGGGCATTCGCCTCGCGGTTGCCAATCTCACCCGCAACCGCTCCCTGGCTGTCACCATTCCCCTGCCGCTGGCTATCTGGGCCACTTACTTCACCGATCTCTATTACAAAATGTACCGTAAGCGCCCCCGCTTTACCCGCTACTCCCTGGAGACGATCAACAGCAACTCCCTCATCAGCAGCGGAAAAGCGCAGAAAGAGTTGGGTTACCAACCGCGGCCTTTCACCGAAACCATTCAAGATACTGTCAATTGGTGGTTGGTGAACCAGAAACGAATTCAATCTGGCCTGCGTATTTGAGTTCTGCTCCATCTCCCAACCGGACGCCACCCAGGTGTCCGGTTTTTTTAATTTCCCATATTTCAGCTATAATGGGTCAATACAGAATATGGATTTCCTCCGGAAAACACCCGACCTGCCAAGCCAAAATTCGAAAAGTAAAGGGAGTCTATGAATAACAATACCATCATCCTCT
>CALESS010000203.1 GCA_937907495.1 uncultured Anaerolineaceae bacterium | reverse complement strand
CTTACTCGCCGGCGATATTTTGTTTATTGATGAAATTCACCGCCTGGGCAAGGCCGTGGAAGAAGTGCTTTACCCGGCGATGGAAGATTATTCGCTGGATATTGTCATCGGCAAAGGGCCTTCGGCGCGCTCCATCCGGCTGAAGCTGCCGCGCTTTACGGTGATCGGCGCCACCACCCGGCTGGCTTTATTGAGCGCACCCTTGCGGGCACGTTTTGGGGCAGTTTACCGCCTGGATTACTACGATCTGCTGGCGATGGGGGAAATTGTGCGGCGGGCGGCCCGCCTGTTGGATGTGGAAGCCGACCCGGATGGAGTTAAAGAGGTTGCCCGGCGAGCCCGGGGCACACCGCGGGTGGCCTTGCGGCTGCTGCGCCGCGTGCGGGATTTTACGCAGGTCCGCGGAGATGGCGTGATCAGCCAGCCGATGGCTGCCGAGGCGTTGAATCTGTTGAACGTGGATCCGTTGGGGCTGGATGAAGTTGACCGCCGGGTGTTGCTGACCATTATTGAAAAATACAATGGCGGCCCCGTAGGGCTGAACACGATAGCCGCTTCCATCAGCGAAGAATCCGATACCATTATGGATGTGGTGGAGCCTTACCTCCTGCAACTCGGCTTTTTAGACCGCACTCCCCAGGGCCGGATTGCCACCAAAGCGGCTTATGAACACTTGAGAATTCCGATCAAGGCCGATGATTCCCAACCCCGGCTGATTTAATCCCCCGATGCGCACTGACGATTTCGACTATCCTCTGCCGCCGGAGCGGATTGCCCAAACCCCGATCGAACCCCGGCACGCCTCCCGGCTGCTGGTGTTGAATCGTTCCTCGGGCGAATTGGAACACACAACGTTCTGGAATTTAACGGATTATTTGTACCCCGGTGATTTGCTGGTGATTAACCAGACTCGGGTTTTGCCGGCGCGCATCTTTGCCCGCAAACCCACCGGCGGAAGGGTGGAGGTGCTGCTGCTGCGCCGGGAAGATGCACTCACCTGGGAGGCTTTGATCGGCGGCAAGCATGTGAAACCGGGCACTCTGTTGAAGATTGAGGGTGGGCCGGATGTGGAAGTTGTGGAAATGCTGGAGGTGGCGCGGCGGCGGGTGCGGTTTTCGCAGCCGGTGGAGCCGACGCTGGAAAAAATTGGCCAGATGCCGCTGCCGCCTTACATCCACACCCGCCTGGATAACCCGGAGCGCTACCAGACGGTCTATTCGCAGGAGGCCGGATCGGCGGCAGCGCCGACGGCAGGACTGCACTTTAGCCCGGAGTTGATGGCAGCGCTGCGGCAAAAAGGGGTTGGCATTTGCCCGGTCACTTTGCATGTGGGCTTGGATACCTTTGCGCCGGTTACCGAGGATGATCCGCAGACCCACCTCATCCACACTGAATGGTGCGAGTTAACACCTGCCGCGGCCGGGGAAATCAACCGGGTGAGCCGGGATGGGGGGCGAATCGTGGCGGTGGGGACGACCAGCGTCCGGACGTTGGAGACGGCAGCCCGATTTGCTGCCAGCGGGGAGCGGGTGGGGGCATTCAGCGGGCCGACAGATTTGTTCATCCTGCCGGGGTATGGCTTCCGGGCGGTGGATGTGATGATTACCAATTTTCATCTGCCGCGCTCGACTTTGCTGATGCTGGTGAGCGCATTTGCGGGGCGGGAGCGGATGCTGGCGGCATACCAGACGGCGGTGGAAATGGAGTATCGCTTCTTTTCCTTTGGGGATGCGATGTTGATTTTGTAGGTCGGTTGGCGCAGCGTGCAAGCAGGAAAAATCCTGAAAATCTTGGCTGGATTTTATTGTCCGACCAATGGTCCGGTTGGGGAGATGGCGCATTAACAACCAGCGCCACGGAACACAAGACAAACGCAGGTTGCCCGCCTGGTTCCCGTAGCTGGTAAGGGCGAGGTTTATTGTTTTGTTATTCAGAACGCTTCTTGACAAACGCAGAAGGGATGAGTACAATTTATTCACTTACCGACCGGTCGGTAAGTGAATTTGATATTTGGAGATTGCCATGGAGCAGAAGCGTAACAAACAAATATTAGTCGTCTTGTTCATCGGGGTATTGATGGGCGCGCTGGATATCGCCATCGTGGGGCCGGCCTTGCCAGCCATCCGCAGCCGCTTCCAGGTGCCGGAGAACACCCTGACCTGGCTGTTTGGTATTTATGTGTTGTTCAATCTGATTGGCACCCCCTTAATGGCAAAACTATCAGATCTTTATGGTCGGCGCAGTATTTACATCCTGGATGTGGTCCTATTTGGGGTCGGTTCCCTGGTGGTAAGCGCCGCCAATCAGTGGGTGGGTTTTCCGCTGGTGCTGGTGGGACGGGCCATCCAGGGGTTTGGGGCCGGAGGTATCTTCCCGGTGGCCAGTGCGGTGATCGGGGATACCTTCCCGGCGGAGAAACGCGGCAGTGCGTTGGGGTTGATCGGCGCGGTTTTTGGCCTGGCTTTCCTGATCGGGCCCATCCTGGGCGGGGTGATCCTGACCATCGCCACCTGGCAATGGCTGTTCCTCATCAATATCCCGATTGCGTTGATCATCATTGGGCTGGCGTGGAAGGTATTGCCGGTCAGCGGGCGGAAGAATACCAAGTCCTTTGACTGGCCGGGAATGATCGTCTTGGCTGGAGCGTTGGCGGCTTTCGCCTATGCCATCAACGGGATTAATACCACGGATTTCTTTGGCAGTTTGCTTTCATTGCGGGTCTGGCCGTTCCTGGTTGCAGCCATCCTGCTGCTGTTCTTGCTGATCCGCCTGGAGCGCAGGCATGCCAACCCGATTCTGCCAGGGAATCTTTTCAACCGCAGCCAGTTGACGCGCACCTACCTGCTTTCCGCGGGGGCCGGCTGGGCGGAAGCCAGCCTGGTATTCATGCCATTACTGGCGGTGGCAGCCCTCAAAGTATCGGATCGCACAGCCAGCTTTTTGTTGATGCCGGTGGTCGTGGCAATGGGCTTTGGCTCGCCGATGGTGGGGCGGCTGCTGGATAAACTTGGCTCACGGGTGGTTATTTTGTTCGGCACTTTCGTGACAGCCCTGGGGATGTTGCTGCTCAGCCAATTTGCAGCCAGCCTGGCCATGTTCATCATCGCCGGGGTACTGATCGGTTTGGGTCTCTCTGCCCTGCTGGGTGCGCCTATTCGTTTCATTATGCTCAATGAATCGCGGGCGCAAGAACGGTCCGTGGCCCAGGGGGTGGCGGCGGTGTTCACCAGCATGGGTCAACTGGTGGGGGCGGCAATGGTCGGGGCAGTGGCGGAATCGACCGGCCTGTACACCAGTGCCTTCCTGGTAATTGGGCTGCTGGCGATCCTGTTGATTGTGGTTGCTTTTGGTTTGAAGAATGCCGCCGCCGAGCGGGCCACAGTTCAGGCGAACCAATCCAAATCAGGATCTGAACCGGCGGCAGTATAATCCGTGTAAAGGATGGAGGAATCTCCCATGCGGTCCAAGATTATCCAGGCGGCGAACCGGCTGTTCGTGATGAACGGCTATCATGCGATTTCCATGCGGGAAATTGGTGAAGCCTGCGGGATCAGCAAGGCCGCTTTGTATTACCACTTCAAGGATAAGGAAGCCCTGTTCCTGGCAGTTCTGGACGATTACCTGGATGAAATGGGCGCCATCATCCAGGTGCTTCACACTACAGAGACACGCGCCCGCCCACGGCTGACGGCGTTTGTGCGGGCAATATTCGCCCAGCCAGTGGAGCGGCGGGCGATCATCCGCCTGGCGAGCCAGGATTTCGGCCAATTGAGCCGGGAGGCGCAGGCGGCGTTTGGTCAGACCTACCAGGAGAAATTCATCGGGCGGATTGTGGCCTGGATGGAGGAGGGAATGGCCAGCGGAGAGATTCGAACCTGCAACCCGGGGATGGCAGCCTGGATTTTTCTTGGAATGCTGTACCCATTTTTTTATCCCTCACAAAGCCAGGCATTCATGTCGGTGGATGCCCCCGAGGTGGTGGAAATCTTCCTGGATGGGCTGGGGGCGGGATGAGCGATCCACGCTGGCAGGAGCATAACGAACAAGTCATCGGCTGCCGGCGCTGCCCCCGGCTGGTGGCCTGGCGGGAACGGGTGGCGCAGGAAAAACGCGCCGCCTACCGAAGCTGGGATTACTGGGGCAAGCCAGTGCCCGCCTTTGGCGACCCCGATGGGCGCTTGTTGATCCTGGGGTTGGCGCCGGGGGCGCATGGCTCCAACCGAACCGGCCGGATGTTCACCGGAGATGGTTCTGGTATGTTTCTGTATGCGGCGCTGCAACGGGTCGGCTTTGCCAACCAGCCGCATTCCGAGCGCCTGGATGATGGGTTGCAATTGAAAGATGCGCTGATTAGCGCGGTGGGGCGCTGCGCCCCGCCGGATAACAAGCCAACACCGGCAGAGTTGAGAAATTGCCGTCCGTGGCTGCTGGCGGAGCTGGAGATGCTGCCCCAGCTGGAAGGGATTGCAGCCCTGGGGAAGATCGCTTTTGATGCGGTATGGGAAATTTATGGCGCCAGGTCCTCTTTGAGTTCCCGGCCGGTTTTCCGGCATGGGG
The DNA here is from genome assembly GCA_937907495.1 of uncultured Anaerolineaceae bacterium. GTDB lineage: Bacteria > Chloroflexota > Anaerolineae > Anaerolineales > Anaerolineaceae > CALESS01. The sequence goes on along the minus strand of CALESS010000203.1, from coordinate 1,263 downwards.
CTTTTTATCAACTGGGCGAAGGACTGCCATGGCTGCTGGCTTCCTACCATCCCAGCCGGCAAAACACCCAGACCGGGCGGCTGACCCCAGGAATGTTCGATGAAATCTGGCAGAAAGCGTGGGAATTATTGAACCGGGAGAGGTGATTTCCGGAAAATTGGGCCGGAAGGTCTTGTCCAATGGTGCGCGGATGCCCGGCAGGGTGGAAAAAATAGCGCAGAAAACCAAACCCGCTAAATTTTGTATAGCCTCTGAAGCATTATGACTGGAGTTTTCGAGGGCGGAAGCTTACAATCAGGCGAGGAGAATGGAAAATGAAAAAACGAAGGCTTCTGTGGATTATTCCGCTGATCCTGGTTCTGTTTGTGGGTGGTTTTGTGCTGTGGGCAGAAACGCCCGCCGCAGTATCACCTGCGGCGTTGGCGGCATTGAACACAAATGAAATGGTGACAGTCAACCAGCAGAATGGCTGGTGGGTTTTCAACCCGGCGGGGAAAACGCCGGAGGTTGGTTTTATTTTCTATCCGGGCGGGCGGGTGAATGAAACCGCCTATGCGCGGGTGCTTGCTGACATTGCGGCCCGAGGATACCGCGTGGTGCTGGTGCCGATGCCATTGAACCTTGCCGTCTTCAAGCCGGCGGCAGCCGGGGAGGTGCTTGCGGCGTACCCGGAAATTCAAACCTGGGCCGCAGGCGGGCACTCACTGGGGGGAGCCATGGCGGCCAATTATGCGGCCAATAACCCGGGCGCACTGGATGGCCTGGTGTTGTGGGCCAGCTACCCGGCAGGGTCGGATGATTTGAGCCAGGCGGATCTGCAGGTGGTATCCATCTTTGGCTCGGAAGATGGCCTGGCAACCGGAGAGAAGATCGAGGCCTCGCGGGCTTTGCTGCCCGCCAATACCCTGTGGGTGAAGATTGAGGGCGGAAACCATGCCCAATTTGGCAGTTATGGTGCCCAGGCGGGGGACAATCCGCCCCAGATCTCGGAAGATGACCAGCGCGAGCAAATTGTGAATGCCACGGTGGAATTGCTGGAAAAATTGAAGTAGAAGGATGACCGCCTCATCACGACAAAAAAAGAGCAGCCAATTTCTGGCTGCTCTTTTGATTTGGTGGAGCGTTTAGCGCTTGAGGGCACCCCAGCCAGCATAGGCTGCGGTTTCTTCCAGCTCGGCTTCGATGCGGCCGATGACGCGGCCGAACCAGTTGTAGGCCAGCACCGCCGGAATCGCCACGGCCAGGCCAGCGGCGGTCATGATC
>CALESS010000202.1 GCA_937907495.1 uncultured Anaerolineaceae bacterium | reverse complement strand
CTGTTGAATTTCATCCTGTTCCATCACCCCCAGGACGGCCAGTTGCGCCGGATCATTCCAGCGATGGTTGAATAAACCGATGTGGCCAAATCTCGTCCGGCGCTCTTCTGCGCTGATGCCCACGAGTTGCAGGAGAGATTCTTCAGAGAGGCCCGGGTGGGTGCCCAGGGCGACCATAAAATCCACCTGCCGGGCGTCGTTGAGGATATCCACCACCATGCGGAACAGAGCGGGGAGTGGAACGGAGCGGGTGTGGTCAGGGATCAGCACCAGCACTTTTTGGTGGGCGAAGCGCTTGCCCAGGCCGCTCCTCAGCCGGGAGCGGATGGTTTCTTCACTTAAATGGCCGCTGGTGGTCGTTGCCTGGGAATAGATCATCGTGGGTTTGCCTTTTCAAAAAAACGGATTTTCCTCTACACACCGCTGAAGGCGGAGAAGCCGCCATCCACCGGCAGGATGACCCCGGTGATAAAGGCAGAGGCGGGGGACATCAGCCACAGAACGGCGCCATCCAAATCCTCCGGCTCGCCAAAGCGGCCCATGGGTGTGTGATCAATAATCTTCCGCCCGCGGGCGGAAAGTTCTCCGCTGGCTGCGTCGGTCAACAAGAACCGGTTTTGCTCGGTCAGGAAGAAGCCGGGGGCAATCGCATTGACGCGGATGAGGGGTGAATATTCCTGGGCCATGTGCACAGCCAGCCACTGGGTGAAGTTGCTGGCACCGGCTTTGGCGGCGGAATAGGCCGCGATGCGGGTGAGCGGGCGGAAGGCGTTCATGGAAGAAACATTCAGAATGACGCCCTGCTTGCGTTCCGCCATGTGCCGGCCGATGACCTGGGAGGGAATGATCGTGCCCATCAGATTCAGGTCGAAGACCCAGCGCAGTGCATCGGCGGAAAGATCAAAAAATGCTTTCTCCGGGTTGGTGGAGGCTTCCGGCTTGTTGCCGCCTGCCCCGTTGATCAGGCCGTCAATTTTGCCAAAGACTGCCAGGGTTTTCTCCACCGCCGCAGTGACCGATTCCGGCTGCAACACGTTGCCCTGTACCGCCAATGCCCGCCCGGCGGCGGGGAGTTGGTTGATTTGCTCCGCCATTTTCTCGGCGGCGGTCAGGTTGTAATCCAGGATGGCGATGTTGGCGCCACAGCTTGCCAGCGCCCGGGCCATGGCTCCGCCCAAGATGCCCGCCCCGCCGGTAATGACGATGGTTTGGCCGCTGAAATCGAATGCTTTGAGGAACGTTGGGTTCATTTTGACCTCGGAAAAAGATTTTTCATTGCTGAAGCGGTTTAAAGGCGATAGGCTTTTTTTGCCAGGCCCACAGCCAGGTCGAACATCATGCTTTCGGCATCGTTGCGGTCAATGATGCCGCGCACCTGCAAGCCTGCCAGCCAGTTGGCCGATGCCCGCCGCCAGACATCGTGACGGGAAGGGATGGAGAGAAAGCCGCGGGTGTCATCATTGAAACCGGCGGTATTGTACAGGCCAGCCGTTTCAATCACCGCCTCAAAGTAACGATGCATCCCGTTCCACGAGTCTTGGAACCACCAGGGCGGACCCAGTATGACCCCCGGGTAAGCTCCCGCCAGGGGTGCCAGCTCGCGGGAATAAGTGGACTCATCCAGGGTGAAGAGCAGCAGGCGGAAATTGGGGTGATTGCCGAAGCGTTCGAGCAGGGCATGCAGGCCGCGGGTGTACTCCGTGCCCACGGGGATGTCAAAGCCTTTATCCGGGCCGAACCTTGCCATGACCTGGGGATTGTGGTTGCGGAAAACGCCCGGGTGAAGCTGCATCACCAGCCCATCTTCCACGCTCATGCGGGCCATCTCGCACAACAGGTGAGCGGAGAAGCGGCAGGCATCCTGCGGGGTTGCCCGGCCGTGCAAGGCGCGCTGGAAAATTGCCTCCACCTCGGCAGGGGCCAGCCATTCGGTGTACGGCTGGGCGGGGGAGAAATCGGCGGCTGTGGCCCCCTGGGCTTTGAACACCGTCCGCCGCTGCTCCAGGGCTTGCAGGAAGCTGCTGTACCCGGAGACCTGGATGCCGCTCACTTCCCCCAAGCGCTGGATGTTCTCCTGCCAGCCGGCTGCTTCCAGGTTGAGCAGATCGTCCGGGCGGAAGGTGGGGATGATCCGCCCCTCCCAGCCGGAGGAGCGGATGGCCTGGTGATGTTCCAGCCGGTCCGTGGCTGAATCGGTGGTAGCCAGCAGTGCGATATTGAATTTCTTGAACAGCAGGCGGGGGGCATATTCGGGTCGGGCCAGTGCGGCTTCGATTTGGTCGTAAATGCGCCCGGCGGAATCTGCGCTCAATTTCTCCTGCACGTCAAAAACGGCTTCCAGTTCGTGGCTCAACCACAGACCGGAAGGCGTGGCGCGGAAGAGATGGAAGTTCTCACCAAAGATTTGCCAGAGCTGGCGCGGATTTTGGGTGGAGAGCAGGTGTTCGTAGGGGATGCCCTGGGAATATAACATGCGCAGCAGGTAATGATCGGGTTGAATCAGCAGTTCCACCGGGTTGCCAAAGCGCTGATCGGGCTTGCTGAAGAGGGCCGGATCCACGTGACTGTGCGGGGAATAGATCGGCAGGTCTCTGGCCGCTCCATACAGATCGAGGGCGGCAGATTTTTGCTGCGGGTTGGGGTCAAACAGGCGCTGCGGGTCGAGGGTCATCGTACTTTCCGGGGGAGAATCGGCGGAAATGGTTGACAATTGCGCCGAACAATCTATAATAAGTTAGCGCTAACGATAACTAACTGTATTATACAACCTTTCCGCCGGATTGCTAGAAGAAAAATGGTTGAGTTGGTAGTAAACCGATGAAAAAACGAGCCATTCTTGCCGATATCGCCAGGGCTGCCAACGTCTCCCTGATGACGGCTTCGCGCGCCATCAATCAGAAACCCGGTGTCAGCGAGGACGTTCGCCAGCGCATCCTGGCGTTGGCGGCGGAGATGGGATACCGTCCGAATGCCATCGCCCGCAGCCTGGCTACCCGCCAGACCACCACCATCGGGCTGGTCGTGCCGGATATCACCAACCCTTTCTTCGCCCAGGTGGCGCGCGGGGTGGAAGATGCCGCCTTCGAGAACCAGTACTCGGTCTTCCTGCTCAACACCAATGAAGATCGGCAACGGGAGAGTGCCGCCCTGGACTCGCTATGGCAGAAAGACATTGATGGCATTATTTTGTGTAGT
>CALESS010000201.1 GCA_937907495.1 uncultured Anaerolineaceae bacterium | reverse complement strand
GTCGGAGAGGGCGATTAATTCATCCCAGGTGGTGGGGATTTTGTAGCCAGCGGCATCAAACTTGGCCTTGGGGTACCAGACGAGGGACTTGGCGTTTGCGCGGCCCCAGACACCGGCCATCACAACTTCGCCCTTGTCGTTTTCCATCATGGCCATGTCAATCCAGGATTGATTGTAGTTGCTTTTCAACTTGGTCATATCCATGAAGCCCAGGTCCACTGCCAGGCCCTTCCGGACGAAGGTGCCGAGCAAACCGGGCTGCGGGAAGTCCACGATATCCGGTGGATTGCCGCCTTCGATCACAATACCGATCGAAGCTTCAAATTCCTTGGTGCCGGAATACTGAATATCAATGCCGGTCTGATCTTCAAACGACTTGACCGAGGCATCAAACTTGACAGCATCGTTGTCGGTGAAGGGGCCGGTCATGGTGACGACGGTGCCTTTGAAATCGCCAGCGAAGGCGCGGTCGAGGGCGCTGCCCATCGGTTCCGCCGTGGCGGTCGGTTCCGCGGTCTTCTGCTGGCAACCCGCCAGCAGCAAAGAAACCACGGTTAGAACAATTAACGTACTGAACATCAACTTCTTCATTTCTCTCCTCCATAGGTTTGAGAATGTACTATTTGCCAGGCGGATGTTTCCGCCGTGCATACACAGGGTGAGGGGTTTGAAATCCTTGCGATCTTTCACCTCCGTCGCTTCAGGTTGTTTCCCGCTCGATCAATTGCAGCGGGAGGGTGATCTGGCGGATAGAACGGGCGGGGTCTGCCATTTCATCTTGCAGCAACTCCACCGCCGTCCGGCCTGATTCATCCAATTGTTGGCGGATGGTCGTCAGGCCCAGGTATCCGGCCAGGTCCAAATCATCAAATCCGATAATGGCAATTTCTTCGGGAACCCGCAGGCCAAGCTGGCGGGCAGCCATGAAAACACCCACCGCCTGCAAATCCGTTGCCGCAAAGACCGCACTGGGGCGCTCCGAGCTGGATAACAGCTCCAGCGCGGCCCGTTGGTTATCTTCCACGGTGTAGGGAGCCTCCCGGCAATCCTCGGGCCGCAAGTGCAGCCCGGCTTGCTGCAAAGTTTCTTGAAAGCCCAACAGGCGGCTGCGTTCAGGGTAGATGGAGTATTCAGGCTTTTGCGAAATCCCCAGGTAGCCCAGGCGCTGGTGCCCCCGGCGGATGAGGAATTCTGCGGCCATCGCCCCGCCCTGCCGGTCATCAATCACCACCGCCGAAAGCCGGGGATGGCAGGCTTCGATCATCACCGTCCGCAGCGGACGGGCCAGCAGGCGCTGCACCACCTCGTCACTCAATTGCAGAGAAATAACGATCAAACCATCCAGGCTGCCCACCATGGGCAGGGTGGAAAGGTAACTTTCAAGCTGGGCCTGGGAATTGACGGGGTAAATCAACAATTCACAGCGCGCCGGGTCGAGGGCGCTGGAGATGCCGCGCAGGCGCTGCACAAACGAGGGGGCGGTAAAAAACGGAGCCAGAACCCCGATGCGGCTGAGGGCAAGGCCCGCCCGGGCTTCCGTGCGGGGCAGAAAACCCAGCCGGTCTATGGCTTCCATGACGTTTTGGCGGGTGAGCGGGTTGACCGGGTCCGAGGCGTTGATGACGCGCGACACGGTGGCAATACTAACTCCCGCCGCCTGGGCGACATCATAAATTGTCGGACGCTGTTTACGAACCATAACCCTCCACTATAAATTATTTCATGTAAGCAGTTACATTTAGTTTACATTAATGATTTGCACTTG
>CALESS010000200.1 GCA_937907495.1 uncultured Anaerolineaceae bacterium | reverse complement strand
AATAACCCAGTAATTGATGGCGCTGTAAGAGGGTGATCACATCTTCACTGTCACTGGCATTGGAGATAACCGCCAGCCGATAGCCAGCCCGGGTTAATTCCTGCAAGAGAGGGCGAGCATCCTCCTCCAGGAGCCAGTGCGATTGTGAGACTGCATAATACAGCCGCAAGGCTGCCCGAAGCTCGCTTTCTGGCGGGTTGGGGTAGCCATGCTTTGCCAACAGGCAAGATAAAGTTTCAAAGGTCGGAATTTCCACCCAGGTCTGCCTGCCAATCAGGGCTGCATCCTGAATCAAGTGAGAGAACTCGGCGGCAAATCCCGCTGGATCAATGGCGTAGCCCAGCCGCAGCAATTCATCCGCCAGGACGATCTCCATCCGGGCAAAGACCTCAGCCTGGATGCCCTCAAAATGCAGCAGCGTTCCCCCCAGGTCAAAAAGAATGACGGAGATGGGCAAAGTTAATATCCCCGGTTTGCATCGTACAGGTTGAACAGGGTTTGCCCGGTCAGGTAGCGGCGCAAATTTTCAGCGAACATGGCTGCCGCCCGCTCCCGGTAGAGATTGCTAATTCCACCGATGTGCGGTGAGACGATCACATTCGGCAGCCGCCAGAAAGGGCTGCCCGGGGGTAAGGGTTCCTCGGAGAAGACATCCAGGGCTGCTCCAGCCAGGCGGCGCTCTTGCAAGGCCGCCAGCAAGGCCGCGGAATCCACCACGCCACCCCTTCCCATATCAATCAGATAGGCATTGCTTCTCATCACAGCCAGGTGATCCGCCCCGACCAGGCCGCGCGTCTCTTTAGTGAGGGGCAAAACCATAATTACATAATCGCTCTTGGCCATCACGGATTTTAAAGCCTGGATGGGGTACAAGCGGTCAAACAAATCTCCTCCCGGATCTCCAAGTCCGGAGATGGCATAACCGCTATCTTCCGGGTGGCGCAAATCTTTTTTCACCGCCAGAATGGTCACATCCCAGGGCTTGAGCAACCGGGCGATCTCCCCACCGATGCTGCCATAACCCACCACGCCCACGGTGCTGCCGCGCAGTTCACGCGGGGCAAACCGTTCCCAGCGATCGCGCGGCCATTCACCCTTTTCCTGGTTGGCGAGGATATCCCGCATCCCATGCCCGAGGGCCAGCAGCATCATGACGGCATATTCCGCCATCTGGGGGGTCGCCGCCCCGCTGAGGGTGGTCACCAGCAAATCTTTTTTTTGCAAAAGGGGGGCATCCAGGGCAAAATCAATCCCGGCGTAATGAAATTGCAGCCATTTCAGGTTGGGAGTTTGGGCCGGCAGGGGCAGCACCCGGTCGGTGTAAATGATTTCGGCGCCGGCCCATTCTTCATTTTCCACTTCCTCCGCCCGCCGCACCGGGCGAACGATAAAGCGCAGCCTTGGCGAGACAGCCTGAAGCCGGGCCATCAGTGGCTCCCCAAAGGGAACGGTTGTCAGTACAGTCACCGGTGTATCGGTCATCTTTTCTCACCCTGGTTGTGTGGCCTGGTTTTGCATACCCTGCCGGGAACAAATATTTTTCCGAGTTTCCCCTGGATGCAGGATGGTCAAAATCTGTGCGGCTGGAGGATGCACCCTGCGAGCTATTTTAAATGAATTCGCTGTGGATCCAATTCCTCGCGCAAAATCCGCAATTCTTCAGCACTCGGTGATTGAGTATAACGCAAATCGGCCACAACTTTCAATTCCCAACCCGTATTGGCCCGCGCCTGCTCCACGGTGACCCCCGGATGGAGGGTGGTTAACACCATCTCCCCATTTTCATCCGGTTCCAATAACCCCAGGTCTGTGACCACCGCCAGGGGGCCGCCGCCGCGCACACCGGTTGCCTCGCGCTGTGCCCGCCCGCCCAAAAAACCAGCCGAGGTGATAAAATCCACCCTCTCCGGGAAGCGGCGCTTCTGGTGGGGGGTCAAAATATAGCAGCGATTGGCGAAGGCGGCAATCTCCATCGAGCCGCCCGAGCCGGGCAGGCGCACTTTTGGATGCTCATAATCTCCGATGACGGTGGCATTGATGTTACCAAAGCGGTCAATTTGCGCCCCGCCCAGGAAGCCCACATCTACATTGCCCCGCTGCAGGTAGAGAGTGAAAATGTCGTACATGCTGCAGACCGCGGAAGCCCCGCTGACCAGGGTGGGATCGCCAATCGAGAGCGGTAAACGCGCCGGACGGGCGCCAATGACCCCGGCTTCATAAATCATCAGCAGGTTGGGAGCGTGCGTCCGGCGGGCGAGGTTACAAGCCAGGTTGGGCGAGCCAACCCCCACAAACACTACATCCCCATCCCGCAGCAGGCGGGCAGCATTGACGATCATCAATTCAGTTGCCGAGTAGTCCATTTCAATACTCCCCATAATTTACCCCGGCGGCCCAACGCGGCGCAACCGCCAGCCGGGTATGAGTTTCTTCGCCCAGCTTGCGCCAGTATTCATCCCGATCTTTCACACCAAAAACCCACTCTTCCAGGTAGGCCTCCGTGGCTTCACGCGTCTCGGAGATGCGGTCCCAGGCCAGATAAAAGGCGTTATCCCGATCGTAATACCCCTGGGTGTAGGAGGGGTGAGCGGCAAACGGCACGTGACAGACGGCATCCACCACCATGCCGGGGATCAGGGTGCGGTTGGGATCGGACCGGATGACGGCTTCCTCCACGATTTCTTCGGCGGTTAGGATGACGTGTTGGGCGGCAAAGGCGGCCTCTTTCTGCTCGCCGATGATGCCCCAGATATGGGCATTGCCGCTGGCATCTGCCCGCTGGACGTGGACAATTGCCACATCCGGGTTAAGAGGCGGCAGGACGATGGTTTCCTGCCCCGTATAGGGATCCGTGACCCGTTTGTAGTGCGGGTTGGCGTGTTCCAAATCGCGGGCCGCTGTTTGGTTCATGGGGATGAAGGGCAAGCCACCGGCTCCAGCCTGCAAACGGGAGATCATCCCAAAATGGGAATATTCCTCAATCTCCAACCGCCCGGTTTCAATCGCTTCCCTCACCAGGCGCAGGCTGCCGACCCCCGGGTTGCCAATGTAGGAGAAAATTAGTTTGCTGGCACAGCCCGCCGCTACCAGTTGGTCGTAGATCAAATCCGGCGTGGCACGGGCCAGGGTCAAATTTCGCCTTCCCTGGCGGATGATTTCATGCCCGGCTGCAAACGGAATCAGATGGGTAAACCCGGCTGCATATACACTATCCCCATCCTGGATGAATTGCTGTACCGCCTCTTGCAGAGAACAGACCTTGCTCATCAATGTTCCATCCTTAATTCTGGTTATTTTCTGCTCCGCCCGCCCGTTTTACCCGACCGGCCTTTGTGCCCTCCCGGCTGGTTCACCGGGGCGCCCGGTCCGTTGGGTGATCCACCTTTGGGGGGTTTCTTCTTTAACAAGCGAAACCGCTCTGGCTGTTGTTTTTGTGGCGCGGGAAAGCGAAAATGGAGGAAGCCGCCAGCCGCCGTGAGTATCAGCCCTACCACCAGCAAGATGAGCTTCACATCCCGGGCGATGATGGAAAGCACAAAAAGCCCAAACAGGGCAAATGCCATCACCAGCAAGAATGTCCGGACTCGATTGGCTAAATCCATCTACCACCACCAGGCAAGGAGCTGGCAAAGCGAAGGTTTGCCAGCTCCGATATAAAGAGAGTTTTAGACCCGCCGGACACGGGTGTGGATCTGTTCGTGCATGTAAAGCTGAAGGTAATGCACACCTCCGGCATTTTTACCGGTGGAACCCGAGCCTTTCCAGCCGCCAAAGGGTTGGAAGCCCGGCCAGGCACCGGTGGTTGCGCCTTGCGGACGGTTGGCATACGTCACACCCGCTTCGATATTCTCGAAGAACCAGTTTACCTCATCTTCCGAGCCGTAGAATCCCCCCGTCAGCCCATAATTGACCTCATTGGCAATTTTCATCGCCTGATCCAGGTTCTCCACCGCCGCCAGGGTGGTGATGGGGAGGAACATTTCCTCCTGCCAGAGATTGTGGTCAAGTGGCAATTCCGCCAGGGTGGGGGCGCAGAAAAAGCCGCGCCCGAAGTCGCCACCGGTCAGCACTTTGCCGCCCGTCAACACGTTTCCATCCTGCGCCAGCGTGGCGGTGAAACGCTGATAATCCTGGTAGCCAGATTTGTTCACCACCGGGCCCAGGTAAACGGAACGATCGGTGGGGTCACCAATGGTCAGCTTTTCTGTCAATTCCACCAGCCGGGCTGCCAGTTGATCATATACGGGGGCTTCAATCAACACCCGCGAGCAGGCGGAACATTTCTGCCCTTGCAAGCCGAAGGCCGAGCGGATGATACCCACGGCTGCATCATCCAGGTTGGCATGCCGCGAGACGATGGCTGCATTCTTGCCGCCCAATTCAAGGATGGTGGGGCGAATGTATTTTCCATGACCAAAATCGCGGAAAATCTTCATGCCCACATCAAATGAGCCGGTGAAGGTGATTCCATCAATATCCGGGTTGTCAATAAGGGCCTGTCCGAGGGTGCTGCCAGGGCCGGTCACGAAGTTGAAAACCCCATCCGGCAGACCGGCTTCGCGCAGGCATTCGGCGATCAAACGGCTGGTCCAGGGGGTATCGGTGGCAGGTTTCATGACCACCGTGTTGCCCGCCACCAGCGCTGACCCAACAGGGCCACCCGTCAGGGCGCAGGGGAAGTTGAAGGGGCTGATCACTACCCAGACTCCATACGGCTTCATAACCGAGGTATTGGTGGAGACATAACCCACCAATGGGTCTTGTCCCATTTCGGTCACAAAGCCATGGTTGGCTTCCATCCGGTCACAGGCATAGCGGATCAGGTCTGCGGTTTCAGCCACGTCCCCCAGGGCTTCCATGCGGTTCTTGCCCACTTCCAGGGCCACGACCACCCCCATCTCAAACGTGCGGCGGTCCATAATTTCTGCCGCTTTGCGCAATAATTCCACCCGCTTTTGCCATGGGGTACGGCTCCATCCCGGGAAGGCGCGGCGGGCGGCGGCAATCGCATCATTCGCATCCTGGGCGCTGCCTTTCTGGAAAATGCCCAGCAGAACATCTGTATCGGCAGGTGAGCGGTCTTCAAATTTCTGGGCTGCCAGGCGGTCCTTTCCATCAATAATCATGGCATATTCCTGCCCTAGGTTAGCCCGCACCTGGGCCAGGGCTTCATCAAAACGGACATGTAGTTCATCCGGAGGGGAGAACATGGTGGAATAGGTTAACTTAAAAGTTTTCTCGGGGGTCATAAGCATCTCCATTTCCTGAGTCTGAATTTCGCGGCTTTAAGAGTCTTCCTTAAGTATAGTCCAGGCCGGGCCGGGCGTCAAAGTAACGGATATCACCCAATTCACCGCTATTTATTTGCACTTCTGCACAATCTGTACTAAACTTTTCTTATGCAAGCTTCTCCCCGCTGCAACTTCATCGGTATTGCCTATTGCGGTGGTCAGCGGCCGCTGGCCCTGGCTGCGCTGGATGCACGCCAAAAAGTACTGGCCTTAAGTATTGGCCGGCTGGAGGACATCCACGCCTTTATCGCCGGGCAAACGGATGCAGTGGTGGTGTGCGGTCTGCCACTTTCCCGCCCGCCGCATGGCGCGAACCGCCCGGTGGAGCAAACCTTGATCCAACTGGGCCTGCCCTCTTACCAGACCCCGGCGGAGCCTCAAGCGCTGCATCCTCCTGCCCGGTTTGGATTGCAGTTGGCAGCCCTTTGTGCAGCCCAGGGCTTTACCCTGGAGCAGGAAAGTGACAGCCCGCTCCTGTTAATTGAAAGCCATTCCGCGGCCGCCTTCCAACACCTCCTGGGGATGCGGCCCTTTGACAGCCATTCCCTGGAAGGGCGCATCCAGCGCCAGTTGATGCTTTTTGAGCGTGAAA
>CALESS010000199.1 GCA_937907495.1 uncultured Anaerolineaceae bacterium | reverse complement strand
GTGAATTTAGAAGGCCGGGAAGTTTTCTTCCCGGCCTTCATTCAAAAATGCGGCTCGCCCCCCAACGCCCTCTGTCAAGGCAAAGTTTTTTGAGAACGATCGACAGTCGGGGCGATCGCAAAGCATCCTTGGGAAACAGCCGTAGTAAGGAAAATTTTGCCGGAAGTTGTAAACCCCCGGCTGCCAGGCCCATCCAGGCCCGGTTTGAATTACCAACATCCAAAAAGCATGTCAATTTTCGAATTATATCCTTATAATAATTAGTAGCAGAGTCATTTCCGGGGAATTATTATTGATCCATCCTTTTGACGGAGGAGATCGTTATGAACTTGAATGCTGGTGGACGATCCAAGGGAAATCGTACGGTGCAGGAAACGTTTCTTTCGAAGGTGATGCGCTGGATTTTGGTCGCCGTTTTCGACGCGGGTGCCATCTGGTTTATTTACAACGCCTTTTCACGTGAATTTATGCAATTAGGCACGGTGATGGTGGTCATCACCGTTATGCTTAACCTGATTTTTCTGATTCCCAAGGCTTATGCATTCCGCTGGATTGCAGTAGGCCTTTCTTTCATGATTTTGTTCACCATCTACCCGATTATTTTCACCGTGTATGTGGCGTTCACCAATTATGGTGACGGTCATCTGTTGACGCGGGAAATGGTGATTGAGCAATTGAGCAAGCAGACCTATTTGCCGGAAAGCGGGAAATCGTATTCCTGGACGGCATTCAAATCGCCTGATAACCAGTATGCCCTGTGGCTGAAAAATAGCGAGGGAGAGACGTTCCTCGCCAAACCCGGTGAAGAGATCCTGCCTGCCAAACCGGGTGACCCCGGGATTGGCGAAGCGGATTCCAAGGGTATTCCCACCTCGCTCGATGGATACACGCGCTTGAATGTCCTGCTGGCGGCATCCAACAAGGACCTGACCAATATCAAGTTTGGTATCGAAGGGATCCAGTCCATCCAGATTCGGTCTCCAAGCGAAGCGGCGGAACTATCCATTCGTTACATCTACGATGAAGAAAAAGACGCCATGATTGACCAGGCGAACGGGGATATTTATTACAATGTGGATGGTACTTTCTCCACCGTGAACGGGAGGACCCTTTCTCCGGGCTTCCGCACAGTAATTGGCTTTGAGAATTTCGTCCGCTTTGCCACCAGCCCGGCCTTGCGCGGGCCGCTGGTGCGGATCATGATCTGGAACTTCATCTTCCCCTTGATCAGCGTTTTATCCACTTTTTCGCTGGGGTTGGCGATTGCCATCATGTTCAATGACAAGAAGTTCCCCTTCCGAAAGCTGATCCGTTCGTTGCTGCTCATTCCATATACCATCCCCAGCCTGATCACCATTCTTATCTGGCGCGGCATGATGAACCCGGAATTCGGGGTAATCAACAACACGCTGGATAGCTTGTTCGGGGTGCGGGTTCCCTGGACGACAGAACCCCTGTGGGCGCAGGCGGCAGTGCTGCTGGTCAACCTGTGGCTGGGCTACCCCTATTTCATGCTGGTCACCAGTGGGGCTTTGCAGTCCATCCCGGGGGATTTGTACGAAGCGGCGACGGTAGATGGAGCCAATACCTGGCAGAAGTTCCGCAAAATTACCCTGCCATTACTGCTGGTGGCGGTAGGCCCACTGTTGATTGCTTCGTATGTATTCAACTTCAATAACTTCAACCTGATCTACCTGTTTATTGGAGGCGGGCCACCGATCATTGATGCTTCGACCCGGGCAGGGCATACGGATATCCTGATCAGTTATGTTTACAACCTGGCGTTTGAGTCGGGAGGGCGGGGTGTTCAGTATGGCTTTGCATCAGCCATCACGATTGTGATTTTTATCATTGTGGCAACCATCACACTCATCCAGTACAGATTTACCAATATGTGGGAGGAGGTAAGCCAAAATGTCTAGTACAACTTCCACCTACAAGCGGATTACCGGCTCACATAAATTCCAGACTCGTTTTGGAGTGGCGGTGCGGTTGGTTGTGGCGTTGATCCTGATCATCTTCTCCATCTTTCCCGTTCTGTGGATCGTTTCCGCTTCATTGGATCCGACCAATTCGCTGGCAACACAGAGCCTGATACCAAAGAATTTTGGTCTGCAGAATTTCTCCCGGCTATTCGGAAGGGACCCCAGTTATCAGTTTGGGGATATCTCGTACTGGCGCTGGTGGTTTAACTCGATCAAGATCTCGGGGATCACCACCATTCTGTCCCTCTCCATCACCACCATGGCCGCTTATGCCTTTTCCCGGTTGCGCTTCAGGGGACGGCAGGCACTGTTAAAAGCCATCCTGTTGATCCAGGTGTTCCCCAATCTTCTTGCCCTGGTCGCCATTTACCTGTTGATTTTTGAAACAGGCAAAATCATCCCGATGCTGGGGTTGAATACCCATGCCGGGCTGATCATGGTATACCTGGGCGGTTCGATGGGCATGAACATCTGGCTGATGAAGGGCTTCCTGGATACCATCCCCCGGGCGATTGATGAATCAGGGATGGTGGATGGAGCCTCGCATTTTCAAATCTTTTTCACCTTATTGTTACCCCTGCTGCGACCGATCCTGGTGGTCATTGGCATTCTGTCGTTTATCGGCACCTATGGAGATTTTATCCTGGCACGCATCTTGTTGACGGATGCCAATCAATTCACCCTGATGGTTGGTTTGCAGATCTTTACCGCCGGTCAGTTTGATAAAAAATGGGGCGTGTTTGCCGCCGGGGCTTTGATTGGCGCCCTGCCGATCATGATCATTTACCTGGCCCTGCAGGATCAGATTGCTGGAGGCTTGACGACCGGTGCAGTAAAAGGATAAGCGATTATGTACGGGCAGCATCAATAACAAGTCAGTTTAGGGAGGATAGCCCTGTGAATTCAGCAGGGCTATCTCTTTCAGCTGACTGATCGAAAATATTCGATTGGTTTCTTT
>CALESS010000198.1 GCA_937907495.1 uncultured Anaerolineaceae bacterium | reverse complement strand
GGCAATGCTTACCCCGCCCTGCTCCCACTCGCTCAAGATGGATGCGGTCACAATCCGCCATTTGGCGCTGACCAGGAAGATGATAGCCGAAAGGCTGGTCATGTGGCGGGTGAAGCTAAAGATCAGGCCTGCCAGCAGCGCCGGTAAAATCAGCGGCAGGGTAACCTTGCGGAAGGTGTACTGGGCATCTCCGCCCAGGATATTGGAGGCCTCCTCGATGGAGGGGTCAATTTGCTGCAAGGAAGCCACACCCGCCCGCACCGAAGCCGGCAGGCTGCGGACGATAAACGCCGCCATGATGATATAGGCTCCGCCCACCAGGGAGAAGGGAATATCCATGAAGGAGAGCGCAGCCGGCACTGCCAGCGCCAGAATGCCCAGCACCACCCGCGGCACCCGGCCCTTCAGGCCTTGCACCAGCAGAATGCCGGCAAAGACCATGACGATCGCCAGCAGTGAAGGCGGTGGTTGGATGAGCACCTTGAGATGGTCCGAAAACTGGAAGATGGCGTTGCTCCAGAATCCGCGCGGGATGCTGCGGCTGAAGTTGGCAATCGGCTGGGCGATGGCTGTTGCCCAGTTATTGCTCATCAGGTAGACCCCCAGCACCGCCGCCAGAATGGCCGGCAGGGGTTTCCGCCGCAAGATCAGCAAGGCCAGGCCCAGCGCCAGGTAGATGCCGCCCAGGGCAAAATTCACCTGCCGCGTCTCCAGGTTGATGAGCAGCACACCGGCTGCTGTGCCAACCAATAGCATCACCAGCCGCTCCCAGGCGGTTTTCCCCACCACCAGCACAAAGAAAATCGCCAGCGCCCCATATACCACCACCGCCAGTGAAAACGGCGGCTTGTTGAAGGCCAGTACAAAACCAATACCCAGGATGGTGCCCGGAACGGCGCCCCCCAGGTTGGAACTGAAATCCAAAAACTCCTTGCCGCTGAAATTCTTGCGCACCACCAGCCAGGCGATCACCATGCCCAAAATAGCAGCAAACGGGGTGGCGACCGCGCTCAGGAAGGTGGTATCCAAAATGGCCTCCACGCCCCGCGTCACCGTCATGGACCAATGCCGCAATGTCGGCGTGAAGTCCACTCCCCAGGCTGTGCTAAAGGAGCCGTAGATAATGGTCACATACAGCAGCAGCACAAACAGGCAGATGAGATAGGTGGCGATGATAAAGCCCCAGCGGATGAACGGGTCTTTCTCGGTGATTTGCGCCCCGGAGGGCTTGCCCGTCACCGAGATGTACGAGCGCCGGTTGACGTAATAACGCTGGACCATGAACAGGATCAGGGTCGGGATGATCAGCACCAGCGAGAGGGCAGAAGCTTTCTGGTAGTCGTACTCTCCGATCACCGCCAGGAAGATCTGCGCCGAAAGCACCGTTTTGTTACCGGCAATGAACAGCGGGTTGCCCAAATCCGCCAGCGATTCGACAAACAGCAGCAAGAAAGCCCCCGCCAACCCGGGGATCAGCAGTGGCAGGGTCACCGTGCGGAAGATGTGCAAACGACTGGCCCCCAGGCTGGAGGCCGCTTCTTCCATCGCCGGGTTCAAGCGCTCCAACATGGCCCGCAAGATCAAATACGCCACGGAAAAGAAGGTCACCGTCTGGACAATCACCAGCCCATCCAGGCCATAGATATCATTCATCCCCGGCACAAACACAATTCCCAGTAGTTTGCGGGTGATCAGACCGTTGCGGCCAAACAGCAGGATCATGCTCAAGGCCAGGGCAAAAGGCGGGCTGACGGTCGGCAGGAGTGCCAGCCAGTGCATAATGCCCTTACCTGGCGGGTTGCAGCGCACGGTGGCATAAGCAAAGATAAAACCCACCAATGTGCCAAAAATGGCGGTTAAGAAGCCCATTTTCATCGTGTCATAAAAAGTCTGGCGCATCGCCGGACCGTAATAATCATCAAAATAACGGGCAAAATAGGTGAAATCCCAGGCGCCTTCCTTATTGAAAAAACCGCCCTTGATGGTTTGAAAAATGGGAAATACAACGAATACGAGGATGAAAATACCGGAAAACAACAGGCTCATAAACAAAACCGGATCCCGGAAGATGAGAGAAAATTCACGGAACCTGCGTTTTAACCCGGACTCCTGATTTTTTGAATTGAGATTCAACGGGGGTGAGGTCTGCATGATCCTCCACTGTTTAACAAGAATTACCGGGTGGAAGCCCCGGCAGGGAATCGCACTTTGTTTGGTTCGGGAAATAAATGAATCTGGGCGGCATTTCTGCCGCCCAGGTGTTTCAGCTTCTGTTTACTGTTTCAAATTCTCCGCATTGGCGATCTCGTTGGTGAACTTCTCAACGAAGGCTTTCTTGTTGGTGCCGGCCCACTGGAAGTCATAATCAATCAGGTTGACTTGCAGCAGTTCGGGGTGAGAGAGTTCAACCCCGGTGACCGTGGGGGCCTGGTAGGCGGCAAACGTCGGGCCGAGTGCCTGGGCTTCGGGGGTGATCGCCCAATCGAACCACAACTTGGCAGCCTGCATGTGCTTGGCACCCTTCAGAATACCCATACCGCCGATCTCATAACCGGTTCCCTCTTCGGGGAAGGTCAATTTGAGGGGCATCTTGTTGTTTTCGATCTCGTTGACGATATCGTGAGAGAACACAATCGCCACGGCTGCTTCACCCTGACCCACAAACTTGGCCGGGGCCGCGCCGCTCTTGGTGTATTGTGAAATCTGACCGGCATATTGCTTCAGGTATTCCCAGCCCGCCTCTTCACCGCGAATTTGCAGCACGGTGGCGAGGGCAGTGTAGGAAGTGCCGGAGGACGAGGGATGGGCAACCATTACCTGGCCTTTGAATTCGGGCTTCAGCAAATCGTCCCAGGAGGTGGGGGCTTCAACGCCGGGGTTGGCGGCAAGCCAATCGGTGTTGGTGGCAAAGCCCAACGTGCCCACGTACACACCAACCCAGAAGTTATCCGGGTCTTTGTATTTGGCCGGATCTGCCAGGTTGCCATAGTTCGGCGAATCATAGGCTTCCAGCAAACCTTCACCCTTGGCCGCTACAAAACTGTCAATCGGGCCGCCCCACCAAATATCAAACTGCGGATTGTCTTTTTCCGCCTGGATACGGGCCAGCGCTTCACCGGATGACATGCGGACATAGTTCACCGTGATGCCATACTTGGCCTCAAATTCCTGCTTCATGCCCTGGCACCACTGCTCCTGCGGGGTGCACAGCACGTTCAGCTCGGTATCGGTGATTTCCACGGGCGCATCGGTCGGGGCAACATCCGGTTCATCAGTCGCCGCCGGGGTGGTGCAGGCTGTCAATAGCAGGACAGCCAGCAAAACCATACTCATTAACACATTAAACTTCTTGGACGTCATTCTCTCCTCCAAAACAGATGGGATCTGAAGGTGGCAGGATTGCCGCCTCACTGCCGGATGCAATTTCAGCAGTAGCATAATTATAGCAAATAAAACGCATTTTCAACCTGACGAATGTCAACAAAATTTCCCCCCGCGTCTCTCTGACAAGCGTGTTTGTGGTTTACAATAAGGATGAGAATCTTCCCCACGGGGCATGTGTTTCCCTGCTCCATCTCTCACTTGTGACATTTTCAGATTTCATTCCACAGGAGAATCTTCCCATGACCGAACAAACTCCCCCTAAACCAAAACGCATTCGCATCAAGCCGAATGGCCCCTACCGCGTGGAGGGCGGCATCCCCCTGGTGCGAAAAACGCAGGTCGTCTCGGAGCTGGGCGAACCACTGACCTGGAAAAACGAGGGCCCCATCCAAACCGAGGGAGATTATTCCCTCTGCCGCTGCGGACACTCCGGCAACAAGCCATTCTGTGATGGCACCCACCGCAAAATCAACTTTGACGGCACGGAAACCGCCAGTATCGAACCCACCGCCAGCCGCCAGCGGGTCTATCCCGGCGGTGTCCATCTTACCGTCAAGAAAGACCACTCACTCTGCATGGATTCCGGATTCTGCGGCATGCTCAACAAAAAGACCAAGCAGTTCGTCCTGGAGACTGCCGATACCGCCACCCGCTCTCTACTCATCGCCATGGTGGAGCGCTGCCCCAGCGGCGCCCTGACCTATTCCATCGAGCCAGACCCGGCGGATATTGAACCCACCCTCCCCCAGCAGATTGCCGTCAGCACCGAAATCACCTCGGATGGCCCCATCGCCGGGCCTTACAACGTCACCGGCTATATCGAAATCGAGCGCTCGGATGGCCTGATCATGGAAGCCCGCAACCGGGTTACCCTTTGCAACTGCGGCCTTTCAGGCAATAAACCCCTTTGTGATGGCACCCACCGCCACACTGCGGCCTTGCAAGCCCAGGCGGAGCGGGATGCTAAAAAAGAGGGGAAATAGATGGGGATGAGAGGCGGCGGTGGAGGAGGGCGCGGCGGCTGGGGCAGTGTCATTAACGCCCCGGAGGAAAAGCCGCGCATCACCCGTGAGCTGTTAAAACGGGTGGCTGGCTATGCCGCCCCTTACCGCTGGTACATCCTGGGGATGCTGCTGATCATCCTGACCTCCACCGGCCTCAGCCTGGTCACCCCGCTCATCATGCGGGATCTGATTGATCGAGCCATCCCGGGCGGGGATATCCAGCGATTGATCTGGCTCTCGCTGGCGTTGTTGGTGCTGCCGCTCCTGAGCGGGGTCATCAACGTCATCAACCGCCGCATGAATGTGCGGGTGGGCGAGGGTGTCATTTTCGACCTGCGCCGGGCGCTCTACGCCCACCTGCAACGCATGTCTTTGCACTTTTTCACCCACACCCGGGTTGGCGAACTGATGAGCCGCCTGAATAACGACGTGGTAGGCGCTCAGAACGCCATTAGCAACACTGCGGTTGCCATCCTCACCAACATCATCCAGGCCGTGGCAGTGCTGCTGGTGATGTTAAGCATGGAATGGCGCCTGACCCTCATCAGCATCAGCATCCTGCCGCTCTTCATCCTGGCCGCCCGTGCCCTGGCGGGGAAACTGCGCGATATCGCCCGCCAGCAGTTGCAGGCAAACGCTTCGATGAATGCCATGATGAACGAGACCCTCAACATCGGCGGGGCGCTGCTGGTCAAGCTTTTTGGCCGCCGCAATGAGGAAGTTGAACGCTTCCGCAGCCGGGCGGCCGAGGTGCAAAACCTGGGCATCAACCGCGCCATGTGGGGCACGATCTTCTTCGCCATCATCGGCCTGCTGAGCGCAATCGGTTCAGCCCTGATCTACGGCATCGGCGGCGGCATGGTCATCCGCGGCTCCTTCACCATCGGCACCATTGTGGCCTTTGGATCCTACCTGCACAGTTTGTATGGCGCCTTGCAGCAGCTCACCAACGCCCCGGTGGATTTTGCCACCTCGCTGGTTAGTTTTGAGCGGGTCTTTGAAGTGCTGGATCTGCCGATTGAAATTGACTCTCCCCCCGCTGCCGTGGTGCTGCACAACGTGCGCGGAGAGCTGACCTTTGAGGAGGTCTCTTTCCAGTATGAGCGGGAAGGCGCCCGCCTGCTCAATTACGTCAGCCGGCCCGGCCAAATGGACAATGTGGTGGCGGTGCTCTCCAATAAACCCGGCCCGCAGAACAAATCTGCCGCCGAGCCCCTGCCGGAACCTGCCGACGAGGTGGAACGCGCCGTGCGCTCGCAAGCCCGCGAACACGCCCTCCAGCAGATCACCTTCACCGTCCAGCCCGGCCAATTGGCGGCCCTGGTGGGCCCCAGCGGCGCCGGTAAAACCACCCTCACCTACCTGATCCCCCGCCTCTATGACCCGCTGCAAGGCCGCATTTTACTGGATGGGCACGACCTGCGGGATGTCTCACTCGATTCGCTCAGCGAGCAGATCGGCATGGTCACCCAGGAAACGCACCTCTTCCACGATACCATCCGTACCAACCTGCTCTACGCCCGGCTGGATGCCACCCAGGCCGAGCTGGAAGCCGCCGCCCGGGCAGCCAACATCCACGATTTCATCCACGAAATGCCGGAGGGGTACGATACGGTGGTTGGCGAACGCGGCTACCGCCTGAGCGGCGGGGAAAAGCAGCGCATCGCCCTGGCGCGGGTCATCCTCAAGGATCCGCGCATCCTGGTGTTGGATGAAGCCACCAGCTCGCTGGATAGCGAATCAGAAGCCCTGATTCAAGATGCCCTCAAGCGGGTGATGGCGGGGCGCACCAGCATCGTCATCGCCCACCGCCTCAGCACCATTTTGGCGGCGGATCTGATCCTGGTGATGGACCGCGGGCGCATTGTGGAGCGCGGCCGCCACGCCGAACTGCTGACCCAGGGCGGCCTGTACGCCCACCTGTACCAGACCCAATTCAACCGCGCCGCGGAGGGAAATTAATCTGTACAACTCTGCATTCCAATTGCAGATTTGTACAAGCAGGGTAGGGTGCGTCTCCGACGCACCTTGCGTACTGCCCGGTGTAGGTGTATCGGGTGGGCAGGCTGCCGCTGGAATAGCGCACCTCCCCCAAGCCGTTGCGGTGATGCAGTATCCCAAACGAGGCCGCCCGACAGCGGAAGATCAAAAAGAAGTGGTGGGCTACCAGTTGGAAGGTGGCGTAGAAGAAAGCCCAACGGCCATCGAAGAAGCTAAACAGTCCTTAGGGTGTTTCATCGTTGCGACCAACGATCTGGACCGTGAGCGACTACCAGCCAATGCCCTGCTGGAGAACTACAAAGACCAGGGTGTATCCGTGAAACGTGGTTTTCGCTTTTTGAAAGATCCGCTGTTCTTCGCCCACAGCCTGTTCTTGAAGAAACCCGAGTGCATCATGGCCTTGTTGATGATCATGGGGCTCTCGCTTCTGATTTACGCTCTGGCAGAACGTAAGCTGCGGCAAGCGCTCAAGGAGATGAACACCACCGTGCCTGACCAACGGCGAAAGCCAACCCAGAGCCCCACGATCCGGTGGGTTTTCCAGCTTTTTGATGGTCTGGATATCCTGTTGGTAAAGCAAAACGGACAAGTGCTGCTTCGCCAACTCCTGAACTTGCGCCCAGAGCAGGAACGAGTGATTACATTGCTGGGCGATCAGGTTCAAAAATGCTATCTATTCGGTTCATAAGGTGCGGAATGTGTATTAAAAGATTGATTTTTCATTTTTAAAATAACCCTATTCAGACCTAAAAGATATATTAATTGAGCCTCTGAAAACGATATTGTTCGGGGACCGTATACACCCACCAACACAACCCGTAAATGCAACCACTGATAAATGCAAACCCTTTGACGTTAAAATGGGTTTTAAGGGCTTAATTTTAAATCTAGGTAGGAGCATACAATTTCATCTGTAATTATTGATCCATTTTCTAGATAACCTGCTACAACCACTCGAATGTTTGTTTTTTTATTATCTTTTTCTATCATAGGCATAAATACTGCTGATGATGTATGGAATCCTTCTTCGTTTCTCGGAGCTAAAATAATTCCATTTCCATAATAATTAATTGAATTATCTATTTTTTGCCAACCCTTTGTCTTATCTAAAATGAAAATCTGAATATTCCGATCAACTGGAAAATAGATGGAGGAATTTGAATTATTAACTACCTCGATATGAATAATATCACCTATAAGCAAAGTATTTTCTACCAGTGGATCCAATTTCAGCTCTATGCTATTATTTACATCTATTAAGTTTGAGTAATTTAATTGATCGATAAATTCATTTTTTACTTTTGCATTACCACAAGCGGTTAAAATTAAGGATAGGATAATCAATATTGGGAGTTTTTTTTTCATATTCTTTTCTGTTCTCTTAATGAACTTTCCTATAGGTTATGGTCTCTTCTCCAACCCATTTTAATCCTTCATTCCCATTGCCAAAATTAACGCAGTAAAGACAAACTACTTCAAAGGAAACAATTAGTGGGTTTTCTCCAGAGTACGCTGGCGGCAAACCAGTAATTACACTATTGGCACCGAATCTGGGATCTAATTTCAAATTTAGTTCTAACGAATCAATTCGTTCTCCATTTTCAAATATTATTCTGACAAGAAAACTATCTTCCACTGAAGTTGAAATTTCCATATTCTCTACATACAATAATCCAGCAGTATGTTTAACATTGAAACTCCATTTAATGTTATCTTTCAAAGGTTCTTCAATTCGAGTAAAGAAAGGGCCACCTATTCGTTGTGGCAATTCAAACAATTGTGGAAGACAACCAATGCCGTTACAGGGAATTGTAGTGGTGTCTGGGTAATCGCTATAATAATCTAAAGTTACCGGCCCCCTTTTTTGCCCAATCGTTATTCCTCCATTAATTTTTTGGATTAGGATTTTTGGAAGATTCCTTTTTAGGACCGGTTTTAATCTCCAATCTTCATCAATAACACATTTGCCATTCTCATCCCAATTATTGCAAGCCATATGCCCACTTGGATCAATGTAATTAACCGGATTATTCCGCACATACGCATACCGATCCCAATCCGGCGGATTGCCCGGCTGTGGCACGATGGTATCCGCCGAGGTGAACCTGCCCAAATCCGGGT
>CALESS010000197.1 GCA_937907495.1 uncultured Anaerolineaceae bacterium | reverse complement strand
GGTGACGCCATTGGAAAAGAGAATGACCTTGCACACCGCGCCGATGGTGAGGCTGGAAGCGGCGGCCAGTAAAACTGGAATCCGGTTGAGAATAGTGGATCGCTGCCATAAAACCTCATCCTGGGTTAGCGATTTGGGTTGGTTCACTGGAGGAAGATCAAAAGCGGATTTAAGGAAGTAGGCACTCAATTGGAGGGTGGTGATGCAAGTCTGACCGAGGAAATAAATCCGCCAATCCAGCGGATGACCCAGGAAAACCGTCAAGCCGGCACCCAGGGCATAAAGAAGTGCGCCGGCCAGCAAGTCTGGTAAGCGGGCGTAGCGAAGGATGAGGCGCAAGGGGGAAAGCCTGGGATTCATGAGACCTCTAAAGGAGTTGATACCCGCCATCCACCACGATGGTTTGACCGGTGATGGAGGGGTGGTCTGCCAGGAAAAGGACCGCCCGGGCAATATCCTGGGGTTGACCGGATTCCTGCAAGGGCAGGCGCTGGATGAGATGCTGCCATTCCTCCTCCGTGACCTCTGGTGAGCGTAAAATCAGGCCGGGGGCGACCGCATTCACCCGGATGCGCGGGGCATACGTCCGGGCTTGCAGGCGGGTGAGATCCTGCAGGGCGGATTTGCTCAAAATGTAGGCCGCGTATTTCGTCCAAGTTTTTTCGGCGCCGGCATCGGTTATATTGATGATCCAGCCGGGGCGGGGTTGCATGAGCTGAACGGTCTGCTGACCGCAAAGCCAGGCCGCCCGCAGGTTGAGCGTGAAAATATCATCCCATAGGTCAACGGATGTGTCATCCAAGCGGCTGACGGGCATGATACCCGCCGAATTAACCAGCCCTGTCAGCGGGTTGGGGAGGCTGGCAATTTCCGAAAACATCGCCATAACCTGCTGCGGGTCACGCAAATCTGCGGGAAGGAGATAAGCGGACCTCCCCAACGCTGCGATTTCTTCAGCCGTCTGCTGTGCCTGACCCGCTGCGGTGTGAAAGTGCAGTCCGATGGCAAAACCACGCCCGGCCAGGGCCAGGGCAATTGCCCGGCCAATGCGGTGGGCTGCTCCGGTCACCAATACCAGTGGAGAAGGCGAGATTTCAGCGATCATGGCTATTTGCGAAAGAAGTTCGAAATAAAGAACCAGACGTTGGCAGGTCGTTCCGCCAGGCGGCGCATGAAGTAAGGATACCAGTGCGTGCCGTAAGGCACATACACCCGCACCGGGTAGCCGGCGGCTGCCAGTTCGGTTTGCAGGTCGCGGCGGATGCCGTATAACATCTGGAATTCCACCGCATCCCGCGGGAGGTTGAGGTCGGAAATCATCTGGCGGGCGGCGGTGATGCGCTGTGGATCGTGCGAGGCTATGGCAGCGAGGGGTGGGATGCGGCCATCTGCGCTTAAGCGGGGAGCGCCGGGGTCGGCGGAAGCCTGCAACAGTTGCCGGGCCAGGTGATCGTAATTGTGGTTCACATCCTCCATCCGGGGGAAGGCCACGCTGGCTGGCTCATTATAAGCGCCTTTGCAAAGGCGGATACAGATGCCCTGGGCGGCGAGGTGCTGCAAATCCTTTTCGGTGCGGTAGAGGTAAGCCTGCAAGACGATGCCCGTCTGGCTGAAGCCGGCATCCTGCGCCCACCGCAGCATGTTGAGGGTTTTTTCGGTCAGGGTGGCGTCTTCCATATCAATACGGATGAAGTTTTGGAAACCCCGGGCCCGGGTGAGGATGCGTTCCAAATTCCCGCGGCAAAATTCTTCTGAGATGGTGAGGCCAATTTGACTTAACTTGATGGAGACATTGGTGCGAACATTGCTTTCCTGAATTAAATCCAGGATGGAGAGAATCTCCGTGGTGGAGTGGAGCGCCATTTCTTTGGAGAGAGTATTTTCGCCCAGGAAATCCAGGGTGGCATTGATGCCGGCGGCATTTAACTCTCTCACCACCTGGATGGCTGAAGCCGGCGTTTCCCCGGCGACAAAGCGAGAGGCAGAGCGCCAGGCGAGAGGAAAGCGGGTGATGGCTTTTTGTGCCCAACTGGCTTTGGAGAGTGAGATAAAGAAAGAACGGAGCATGGGTATCCTTGTGATGTTGAGCAGGCCGAAGAATCTGCGCCTGGCAGGGTTGGAGGATGAGGGCGGGGAGAGCGGCTCTCATCAAGCTCGCTCCGGGCCGTGCCGGAAATGAGGCCCCCGGCGAAGATATTTTACAGATTTTCCGGGGCAATTTCAACCCGATTTCTTCCCCGATCTTTGGCGGAAAAGACAGCCGAATCGGCCGACCGAAGCAGTTCTGTAACGGACTGGCCGTGCTGGGGAAAGCAGGCAATGCCGACCGAGAAGGAGATCGGTTGGGGAGGGCGGGTTTCACTGCGCACACTGACGGAATGAACGGAGAGACATAACTTCTCAGCCCGATCGCGGGCAACCTCCAGCGAGGCTTCCGGCAGGATGAGCAGAAATTCATCTCCACCATAGCGGCAGGCGATATCACCCGCCCGGATGGAGTGAACCAATAGCTCGCCAACTTCAGCCAGGGTAATATCCACATTGGGATGGCCAAAGAGGGAATTGAGATCACGGAAGTGATCCATGTCAATCATGATGACGGCAACCGGCTTATTCGATCGGCGGGCGCGGTGCAACTCTTTTTCCAGGAACTCCTCCATGTAATAGCGGTTGTAAAGACCAGTGAGCGGGTCATGTAGGGCCTGCTCGGATAGGCTGTCGCGAAGATGGATGTTGGAGAGCGCCAGGCCGAATTGTTCCGCCATGGCAGAGAGAATCTGGAGAATATTCGGATTAATCTCCGGCTGGGTTGGGCTGGCTTGCAGGGTGAACAGGCCAATGATATTTCCCTGCTGGATGACGGGCATACAGAGGGAACTCTTGATATCCGTCAACGGTTGGGTATGCCCGCAGACCAGCGATCGGTGCTCTCCCTGGACGAGGAAGGGCGCCAGCCGGCGCAAGGCCCAACAATCTTCTCGCAAAAAGCTCTGGGTGACGGGTGGATTTCCCCAGGAGGCAGAGAGTTGGAAGAGCTGATTTTCCATGGAGCGGAGGTACAGAGCCACGGAATGGTGGGGGAATAACTGGCTGGCAGCTTCGGCGGCAATTTCACAGGCTTCTGTACTGGAGCGGCAAAGCTGCAAATTATTGGTCATGCTGGTGAGCAAGGTGATCTCTTTGGTGCGCTGTTCCAATTCTTCAATCCGTTGATGAAGTTGTTGCTGCGCCTCTTGCAGGGCTAATTCTGCCAGTTTCCGCTCGGTGATGTCTTGTACGGCGCCGACAATGGTAGGTGCCTGGCCGGGCGAAGAGGATTGGACGAGCCGCATCATGATATGTACCCAACGAATTTCGTTGGCCTTGGTAATGAACCGTAGATCCATGATCTCTGTTCGCCCCAGGAGGATGCGATTCTGGGCTTCTGAAATCAGAGAGCGGTCTTCCGGATGCACGAACAAATCTACAGAGCGAGCTTCAACCACATCCTGAATGGTGAATCCGGTGAGTTGGGTGAAAGAATCGGTGACCCATTCAATCTTGAATTCACTGCCGCTCCCTACCCGCATGGAAAATGCAAAATCTGAGGAGATTTCACTGATGACCTGGTACCGTTCTTCAGAAATTTTCAGTGCTTGTTGCATTTGCCGCTGTTTGAAGATGTCCAGGACGATGACCAAAATGCGGGAATAGGTTTCTTCATGACCGGGGTACACAACCCAACGGACATTCACATCCATCGGCTGATCGAATATTGAATAGTTGATGCCATCCTCATTGAAGGATGTTTGGCCTTGCCAAATTGCAAGCAATTGTTTTTTGAACAAATCCAGGCCATCATCGTGAAGGATGGGAGACAGGCTGTGCAGCAATTCATCTTCGGTCTTTGCGCCATAAAAAAGCAACCCGGTCTGGTTTACGGAGATGATTTCCACCAGCTTTACCATCTCTTTCACAAAACCGGGATTTTGATGAATGAAGCTTTCCAAATCGGTCACACCCTCCGCCTTCAAGGTGTCCAGGTTGTTTTTCACCCGGCTGAAATCTTCTTCCCAGATGGAAATAGGAACGTGATTGAAGAGGCCGGAGAAATGCTTCTCGCAATCCGCCGTAAGGGTGGAGCTGGAAACGGGCGTCACGCCGGATTTGAGAAGCAGATCAACCAGGCCGGCGCGGCCAGGTAAATCATCAGGCAGGAGGAAAACTTCTCGTTCAGTCGTCATTTTGCCGGCTCCCAGGAACTTCGTAGGCGGATAATTTATTATAAGTCATCTGGAAAAAATTACCAAAGGAGGCGGGGATGAAAATGGGCTGCGAGCATACAGGGCTGCCCGGAATTAAAAATTGGCGGAATCCGCCCGGATAAATTTCCGGGTTGTGATGTAGAATCGGACAAGATGAAAATCATTCTCAACCGACCGCTTGAGTTCCTGCTGATTTTATCCAGCGTTTTTTTGCTGGCAGGCGCGCTGCAAATTGCGCTGGGTGGAAACCGGATTTACTGGCAGACAGCCAGCCAGATGGACCTGGCGGGCTTTAATATTGCCAGGGCAGAAAGCCGCGAAGGCCCTTACCGGGTGATAAACGAGCGAATCCTGCCGGTTACAGGAAGCCGGGTGAGCGGAAACCGTTATGAATTCCTGGATCGGGATGTGCGTTCGGGAAAAATATATTATTATTGGATAGAGATCTTGCATCTCGATCAATCGAGTGAGAAGTTGGAAGTGATTGAACTGAAAGCCGATCCAACGGGGAAAATCTTCCTTGGGGTAGGCGGCGGGTTGGCTTTTTTCTGGGTGATCGCTTTTCTCCTGCAAAAGAGGCGGCGGGATCCTGCAACAAGTGGAGGTGTGTGAGTGGCAGCCAAATTCAT
>CALESS010000196.1 GCA_937907495.1 uncultured Anaerolineaceae bacterium | reverse complement strand
CATTTTTATTCACTCATGTTCAGAAGAGTATTCCCCTCGCTTTTCAAAAACAGGTTCCCGCAACCGTCTATTCCGCCCTTAAACTCAAAAAGTTGGTTTTCATCCTGGACGGGTTGGACGAGCTTCATCCAATTACCGAGCTTCCTCCTTATGCAGCCTTCATCCAATCCCTCCAAAAACAGCAACCCGATCTACAAATGGTGGTTTCGGCCAATCCAAAACACATGGCGGGGCTCATCCAGGCGCATTTTGTTCCGTTTATCCTGGCGCCATTTAGTGAGGAGCAAAAGAACCAATTATTTGACCGCTGGGCTGCCTGTTGGGCAAAATATGTCCATTCCCCAAAAAGTGATGTTGCTCCCATAGATCCCCGCCTGGAAAAGCAATGGGAGCGATGGCTGCCTGGCAATTTAAACCCTCTCGAACACACCCTGCGCATCTGGTCTTTGCTCGCTGGAGATTTACAGCAAGCCCAGATCTCGTATGCGGGTCTGGAAACCTTCCTGAACAGGTCCCTCGCTTCTGAAACCGAACGCCTTTCGCTGGAAAAGTTGGCCGCCCAGTTTGTGGTGGATGAATGTTCCGGGATGAGCTATTCAACCATGGAATCGATTCTCAATCGGTCCAAACCCGCCCCGGAGAAGTCTACCGCCGCCAACCTGGCCTCTACGGATAGCAAAGACACGGTACGGAAAGTCCGTATGCCGGCGAAGGGTGACAGGAAATCCTCCGGCGCACAGTTAATTGACAGCCTCATATCGGCTGGAATCCTGCGCGAATATACCACCGGAAAGATCGGTTTTTCTCACCCCCAAATCACGGGTTACCTGGCTGCCTTTGGCCTGCCGGTGGATCTGCCGCGCTCTCTCTTTGCGAATTTGTTCTGGGAGATCAATTCAGAGACTCTCCATTACCTGGTAACCCAGGGTGGCAACGACCTGTGGATTGAGACGATCCTCCGCCTGGAAGACCGCCCCCTTTACTGGAATCACTTCACAATTGCCCGCTGGCTGAAGGATACCCCGCCTTCCTCTCCCTGGCGGCCGAATTTCCTCCGCTTACTGATTTCTCTACTCCACAAAGAGAATTTACCCCTTCCGCTGCGGGCAGCCTTCTATGCCGCATTGCTCTCTTCCGGAGATGCTTCGCTGGGTGTGGTGGTGAAACAATTGCTGGTTTCCAACTCCCAGGCGATTCGGCGCTTGAGCGCCCTGGCTGCCGGATACTTACATGCCAATGGCATGGTCAACGATCTCTTGGGATTGATGTCCGACCCGAACCCGGAGGTGAGCCTTTCTTCAATTCTCGCTCTCGGAGCTTTCAACACCCCCCAGGCCCAGGATATTGAAGCGGACATCCTCTTGAATGCAGGAGAGTTGGAACGTCAGGCCGCTGCAGAAGCCCTGGCCCGCTCGAAAAAAGGCCAGCAGGTCCTGATGGATGCTCTCTCCTCGGATGATTTACTTGCCCGTCGTTCAGCTGTCCACGGACTGTCGCTCCATCCTTCCA
>CALESS010000195.1 GCA_937907495.1 uncultured Anaerolineaceae bacterium | reverse complement strand
CGATTCGCCCCTGCCATTGCATCCATTCACGATAATATATAAATCCGGTTTTCTCTGTGGCTCGGTGGTTAATTGTTTTTCTATGCCCCTGGCAGGGTCGTCCCGCCGGTCGACTCTGCCCCCGGTCGACTCTGCCCCCGCTCGACCTTACCCCCGGTCGACGCTACCATTACATTCCTTAACGATAATTTCTACATATCTTTTCTCCGTGTCTCTGTGGCTCGGTGGTTAATTGTTTTTCTATGCCCCTGGCAGGGTCGTCCCGCCGGTCGACTCTGCCCCCGGTCGACTCTGCCCCCGCTCGACCTTACCCCCGGTCGACGCTACCATTACATTCCTTAACGATAATTTCTACATATCTTTTCTCCGTGTCTCTGTGGCTCGGTGGTTAAATGTTTTTCTACGCCCCTGGCAGGGTCGTCCCGCCGGACGCCCCCACCCATTGCCATCGAATCGCGCCTGGAAAATCAAATTTAACGGGGTACAATTGCTGTAAGGAGTAACTCACCTATGAATCGTATTACCCGCTTGTTCCTTCTGGTTGGCCTGGTCCTAATAAACCTGGCACAGGCAACCCTGCCCGCCGCCGCCCAATCTGGCGGCACACCGCAGGTGATTGTGCTGACCGCCAAGGGCGCCCTGACGCCGGTGATGGTCAACTATTTGGAACGCGGCCTGGGTGTGGCAGAAGCCAGCGGAGCCGAGGCGGTCATCCTGCAGCTCAACACCCCCGGGGGCAGCACCACCTTGATGGATGAAATCATCGCCCTCATCCGCACCAGTCCGGTGCCGGTGGTGGTATATGTCTCCCCGACCGGGGCCATGGCAGGTTCTGCCGGAACGCTCATCACCCTGGCGGGCAACGTGGCTGCCATGGCACAGGATACAACCATCGGCGCGGCCAGCCCGGTGGGCGGCTCGGGCGAAGATATCGGCGAGACGATGGAGACCAAGGTCAAGGAAATCATGAAAGCCAGCATCCGCAACCTGACGGCCAACCGCCCGCCGGAAGCGCAGCAACTGGCGGAGAGCATGATCCAGGACGCCAAAGCTGTGACGGTGGATGAAGCCCTGGCGATCGGGTTGGTGGATATCAAGGCCCGCAGCCTGGATGGCCTGCTGGATCAATTGGATGGTCGGGTGGTGCAGACCGAAACCGGTGAGCGCACCCTGCACACGCTGCAAGTGCGGGTGGTGGAAATTTCCCCCAACTTGCTGGAAGAAGCCCTTGGGTTTTTGACAGACCCGAATATTGTCTTCCTGCTCCTCTCCGTGGGGGTACAGGCGATTCTGATCGAGCTTTCCAGCCCGGGAGGCTGGGTTGCCGGGTTCATCGGTGTGGTATGCTTACTGTTGGCTGTCTTTGGCCTGGGCATTCTGCCGACCAACTGGTTTGGCATCCTGTTCCTGGTGGTGTCGTTTGTGTTATTCATTTTGGATATCAAAGCACCCACCCATGGCGCGCTGACGATTGCCGGGGTGGCAACGTTTATCGTAGGCTCGCTGGTGTTGTTCAACACCATCCGCCTGCCGGGAACCCCGGAAAACCTGGGCGGAGCAACCGTCTCCACCCCGCTGGTGATTGGCACCGGGGTGGTGATCGGCCTCAGCTTTTTTGCAATTCTTTCCATTGCCCTGCGGGCACAGCGTGCCCCGGTGAAATCCGGCCGCGAAGCCCTGCCCGGGCGAATTGGCACCGTGCGGCGGGACATCAACCCGCGCGGCCAGGTGCAGGTGGCAGGCGAACTTTGGACCGCCCGCCTGGCAGAGGGTGAAGGTCCCCTCCTGCCCGGCGCCGAGATCGAGGTGGTGAGTGTGGATGGCCTGGAAGTGGTGGTCAAGCGCTTCCAACGCAGGTGAAGGTTTTCCCCGGGTGACTGCCTCCAACCTTTGAAGATCAAACCGATGGTGATAAACTACCTCTCTACTTAAGGAGATTCATCATGCCCCATCTGTCATTTTTATCAGACCTCTTGCTGAAGCCTCATGCTTACCTGGATCCTGGATCGGGAAGCATGTTGATCCAGGGTTTGCTCGCCATTTTGCTGGCGGGTGGTTTCTTCCTGAAGACCTTTTGGAAAAAGATCTTCCCCAAAAAGAAACAACAAGAGGAAGTGGATGCCGCAGAAGACCCCGCTGAAATAGACGCCGGTGATGATGGCAAAAACTGATTCAAAAACCAAAAGCTCCTTTCGCGACCCCAGCGGGTTTTTGTTCCAGGCGGAAGGCGTGCTTTACCGGCAAATCAACCAGCGCTATGCGGCGGATTATGACCTGCTGATGTCCTCGGGTTTGTACGAGCGGTTGGTGAAAAAGAGCCTGCTCATCGCTCACCAGGAGGTCGAAATCCCTCCTTTGCAGCCGGAAACAGCTTACAAGGTCATTCGCCCCGAGTTGGTGAATTTCATCTCTTATCCCTATGAGTGGTGCTTCAGCCAGTACCAGGATGCAGCCCTGGCGACCTTGAAAATCCAAAAGCTGGCCCTGGAAGCGGGCATGTCCCTGAAGGATGCCAGCGCCTATAACATTCAGTTCCAGCGCGGCAAGATGGTGCTCGTTGATAGCCTGTCTTTTGAAAAATACGAGGAAGACAAGCCCTGGGTGGCTTACCGCCAGTTCTGCCAGCACTTCCTGGCTCCCCTGAGCCTGATGGCGCTGACGGATATCCGCTGCGGTCAGCTAATGCGGGTATATATTGACGGCATACCATTGGATTTGGCCGCCCGGCTGCTGCCCGCCCGCACCCGCTGGAATATGGGCCTGGCCCTGCATCTTCACGCCCATGCCTCGGCGCAAAAGAAGAATTCCGCCGCAGCCAACCCGGCGAAAACACCCCGCTTCAGCCGCAATGCCATGTTCGGATTGATTGACAGCCTCGAATCTGCTATCCGCTCGTTAAAGTGGAAAGCGGAAGGAACCGAGTGGGGGGACTATTACCAGCAGACGAATTACTCCGATGAGGGTATGCAAAACAAGGAAAAAATTGTCGCCGGGTTCATCGAGCAAATCCAACCCGGCTGGGTGTGGGACCTGGGAGGGAATAACGGCTTCTTTTGCCGCAACGTCACTGCCCGCGGCATCCCGGCGGTGGCTTTTGATATTGACCCGGCAGCCGTGGAAAACGGCTACCGCGAAAGCCGCGCCCTCAAGGACCCCCACCTCCAGCACCTGCTGCTGGATTTAACCAACCCCAGCCCGGCCCTTGGCTGGGGAAATGAAGAGCGCATGTCGCTGCGGGAACGCGGGCCAACGGATGTGGTGATGGCCCTGGCGCTGATTCATCATCTCGCCATCTCCAACAACGTGCCGCTGGAGCGGGTGGCGGCGTATTTCTGCAGCCTGCGGCACTGGCCGAGACCACCTTGCCGGTATCTGAAACCCGCAGCGAAGCGG
>CALESS010000194.1 GCA_937907495.1 uncultured Anaerolineaceae bacterium | reverse complement strand
TTCACAGGAGCGCTCCTCGAGCATCAGCTTCTTGCCATATTCAAAATAGGCCTGGCGCAAGCGTTCATTGGCAGTCATATTCGAGCCATCCCGCATATTGGGGAACGCAGGCGCCACTTGAACGAAGTATTCGATGACTTTTTCCCAGTTCACTTTCCAGAAGGAAGCCCCGGTGATGTACATCCGGGCCCAGATTCGGTAGCTGTCCGCTTCCCGATCCAACGGGCCAAAGCGGGCGGCCAGAGCCAGGTCGTAGGTGCCGCCTTCCAGGTTGCCTTCCACTAGAATTTTGCGCAAGCCGCGGTAGCGCAGGCTGATGTAATACAGGCCATCCACATCCACCGCCCGGTAGGTCAAATCAGCCTTGCGCAGGGTTTCAATGGCTTCAATCGCCCCATTCCAGTCTTCGGCGCGCATCAAATCCAGGATGGTGTTGTATTGCGCCTCCACGCCGCGCATATCTGGTGTGGGCGTGACGGGAGTGGGCGTGGGCGTGGGTGTGACGGTGGGCGTGAGGGCCAGCATCTCCGCTGCCATCACCTCGGAGAGTTTATCTGCCGCCCCGGGAAAGGTCGGGTTGATACCGATGATGTATTCCAGGCGCTGGCGGGCAATGGAAAACCTGCCTTCGCGAAAATCCACCAGGGCTAGTTCATACTGCGTGGCAGTTTCAACCGTCACTTTCTCATTGGCTTTTTGGATGCGCTCTGCCAGGGCTTGCTGATAGCCGATCCAACCACCAATGCCTCCGCCTATAATGAGGAGCAAGAGGCCTATGAGAATAACCAGCCAGCGGCGCGGCCGGCGCTTCTTCGGTTCGGATTGGGGTTCAATCACCGGGTCAACCGGAGGAATCAAGTTCACGTTCTCGTTCGACATATCCGCAATTATACCCTACCCCGCCCGGATTTAGAGGCGCAGCAGCAGGCGTACCTCCCTCCAGACGAAGGGGGCTGCGGCCAGGGCTCCGGCGGCCATGGCTGCCAGGGCCACCAACGCCCGCTCTCCACCCAGCCACAAAATGCCAAGGGTCACGCCGCCCCCCACGATGGAAGCGGCAATTACCCGCAGAGGCGTGGAGGAGAGTTTAATCTTGCCGGGCAGCTGCCGGTTGAGGATGATCAGCAATAAGATGGCCTGGGCAGTGAAGGCAATGGCATCTGTCAGGCTGATGCCGGGGGCCCCGAGCACGCGGAAGAGCAGCAACCCGGAGGTGATGTAGATGAGCAGGTTCATCCCGGCAGCCAGCAAGGGGGTGATGGCGTTTTGCCGTGCATAGAATGAGCGGATCGCCACTTCCAGCAGGCATTGTCCGGCCAGGCCGAGCAGGTAGCCGCGGGTGGTCCAGAGCAAAAGGTCGGTGCCGGCGGGGTCAAAGTTAAACACCATTGCGAGCAAAGGACGCAGTCCGGCGCCGAAAATAACCGCCACCGGGAGGGCGATGGCGAGTAAAACGCGCAGGGCGCGTTCCACCGTTTCGGCAAACTTTTGGTGTTCTTCGCGGCTGTAGAGTTCCGCCAGGGTGGGCAGCATGGCCGTGGCAATGGCAGTACCGATGATCGTCTCCGGGACTTGCATTAACATCCAGCCATAGGTCAGGGCTGTAACGGAACCTTCCGGCAGGCGGGATGCCAGGTTGTCGCGCACCAGGAAATCCATCTGGATGAAAAGCATGGTGACGAGGCGGGGGCCCATCAGTTTCAGAACTTTCCGCACTTCGGCGGTGGCCAGGCCCAACCCCGGTGACCAATGGAATTTGTATTTAACCAGGCCGGGAATCTGAATCAGCAGGTGCATGGCTGCCCCGCCAATCACGCCGTAAACCAGGCCATATACACCCAAGCCAAAGGCGGGCAGCGTGATTCCGCCGATCGTGTAGCCTTCCGCCGGGGCAAGGATTAATGCGCCGATGATTTGTCCCACGTTATATAGTGCGGGGGCCATGGCCGGCAGGAGAAAATGCTGGTTGGATTGCAAGCCGGCCATCACCAGGCCGCTGATGGAGAAGATGAGGGTGGCTACCAGGTTCAGGCGCATTAATTGGGCAACCAGGGCTTGCTGCTGCAAGTTGAAGCCAGGTGCAATGCCCACTTCCCACTTCACCAGAGGTTCTGCCAGCAGTACCACCAGAAGCGCAAGCACCGCCGTCACCAGGAAGGCCAGGTTGGCAATATGACTGAACAAACGCCAGGCTTGCGGCCTCCCCTGGCGGGTGAGAACTTCGGTGAGGATGGGGATGAAGGCAATCGCCAGTGCCCCGCCCGAGATGAGCGCGAAGAGCAAATCTGGCAAGTTGTTGGCCACGTTGAAGGCATCCAACTCGTTGGAAAGACCGAATTGCCGGGCGATGACCACCTGGCGAACCAACCCCAGGCCCTTATCCAGGGCAAAAAAGAAAACCAGTAGAAATGCAGCCCGCGTTAAGCGTGTCAGTTTCATTTTTTTATCCCAGTGCCACATCCAGGAGCATCATGACGGCAAAACCGAGCATGGCGCCGATGGTGGAGAGATCAGTTTCACCGCCAAGCTGTGCCTCCGGGATCAGCTCTTCCACCACCACGTAGATCATGGCGCCGGCGGCAAAGGCCAGGGCATAGGGCAGCAAAGGCTGGATGAAGAGCACCGCCGCAGCCCCCAAGACTCCGGCGATGGGTTCCACCAGCGCCGAGGCCTGGCCATACAGAAAGCTTTTCAACGGAGAAAACCCCTCCCGCCGCAGCGGCGCGGACACTGCCAGGCCTTCGGGGAAGTTTTGCAGCCCGATACCCAGGGCCAGAGCCACTGCCCCCGCCAGGGTGGCGCCAGGCAGGCCCGCGGCGGCTGCACCAAAGGCCACCCCAACTGCCAGCCCTTCCGGAATGTTGTGCAGGGTTATCGCCAACACCAGCAGAATGCTGCGCTGCCAGGTGGTTTTGATACCTTCCCGGGAGGACATGGGCAAGCCGAGGTGCAGGTGAGGCAGGATGCGGTCAATGCCCCACAAAAACACACCGCCCAGCAGAAACCCTACCAGGGGCGGCAAATATTTGGGCAGGCCCAGAGCTTCCGACATTTCGATGGAGGGTGCCAGCAGGGACCAAAAGCTGGCGGCGATCATCACGCCGGCAGCGAAGCCCAGCATGGCATTCAACACCTTTTTGTTGATCTCGCGCTGGGTGAAGACGCCAGCCGCTCCGAGTGCCGTAACCCCCCAGGTGAATAATGTTGCCAATAATGCCTGGAGAACCGGCCCCATCCCTTTGAGTGCTTCGACCACTGATAACCTCCGAAAGAATAATTTCGATCCGTAAACGATGAAGCTGAAAGTCGAATCCGGCGCAACCTCGGTTACAATATGCGTATGAAATCAATTGGTGAATTATACATTGTTGCAACCCCGATCGGCAACATCCAGGACATCACAATCCGCGCCCTGGAAACCTTGCGTAAAGCAGATGCCATCGTCTGCGAAGAATTGCGGGAAGGCAGCTCCTTGTTGAAGAAATTGGAAATTCAACCCCGCGAACTCCTTACCCTCAACGAACATAACGAGGCCGATGCCGTTCCGGACCTGCTGA
This sequence comes from uncultured Anaerolineaceae bacterium, assembly GCA_937907495.1. Lineage (GTDB taxonomy): Bacteria > Chloroflexota > Anaerolineae > Anaerolineales > Anaerolineaceae > CALESS01. The sequence continues at coordinate 2,347 of CALESS010000194.1, read as the reverse complement.
TGCGCCTGATTAATGGTCAGACGCTGGCATTGATCAGTGATTGCGGCACACCAGTTTTTGCCGACCCGGGCCATGCGTTGATCTTCGAAGCGGCTCAAAGCGGGGTGCGGGTCATTCCGGTACCCGGCGTCTCTTCCCTGATGGCGGCCCTGTCCATCCTGGATTTCCGTCCGCAACAATTTTTCTTTGCCGGGTTTTTGCCGCCCAAGGCAGATCAGCGCCGGGCGGAACTGCTCCGCTTGCGCGCCTTGCGCTGTACCATCATCCTGATGGATACACCGTACCGCATGGCCTCTTTGTTGCAGGATGTGGGCAGGTCCTTCGGCAAAAATCACAGCATCACCCTCGCCACCGACCTGACCCAACCTTCCGAGCGCATTTACCGCGGCAGCGTGGCGGAAGTTCAGCAGCAGGCCGGCCCCCGCAAAGCGGAATTCATCCTCATTATTCACTAATATTCGTGTATAATATGAATACTCATTTATTGAGTATTCATATTATGTCACCACGCCGCCAATCCCCTCTCACCCTCGAATATGTTCTGCTCGGCATCATTGCCCGCAGTCCCATTCATGGCTACAACCTCTTCAAGGAACTCAACCGGCTGGATGGCATCGGCATGGTCTGGCAGATTAAGCAAAGCCAGCTTTATGCCCTGTTGGATAAGCTGGAAAATGAAGGCCTGATCCAATCCACCCGGCTGGAAAGCGCTTCCCATCCTCCGCGCAAAGAATATCAGCTCACTCCCCGCGGCCAGCAGGAATTCTGCAATTGGTTTTCATCGCCCGTCTTGCATCAACGCGACCTGCGCCAGGAATTCCTGGCGCGGCTCTATTTTGCCCGCCAGGCCGGCCCAGAAGTCACCCGCCGCTTGCTGGATCAGCAGGAGGAGATTGCCCAATCCTGGCTCGAGGCCACCCGCCAGGAAATTGCCAGGCTTACCCCGGCCCAGGATTATGAACGTACTGTTTTTCTTTTCCGCCTGCGGCAAATCGAAGCTTCGATTGATTGGCTTCATTATTGCAAATCCATCCTGAAGGAATGATGCAATGAAACGCATACTACTCTTATTCCTCGTCCTTGCCTGTTGCCTGGCTGCCTGCCAACCCAAGGGGGAAGCGCCCCCTGCCCGGCCGCAGGAGATCTCCGTCTCCGCGGCCGCTTCCCTGACGGAAAGCTTCACTGAATTAGTTCGTCAATTTGAGGTGCTGCATCCGGAGTATAAAGTGGTGCTGAATTTCGCCGGTTCGCAAGCCCTGGCCGAGCAAATCAACAACGGAGCACCAGTGGATGTGTTTGTCAGCGCTTCGCAAAAGACCATGCAATCGGTGGTGGATGCCAACCATATTTCGCCGGATGCCGTTCAATTATTCCTCTCCAATGTGCTGGTGGTGGCGGTGCCAGCCAATAACCCGGGTCAAATTACACAGTTGACAGACCTGGCCCGGCCCGGCCTGAAGCTGGTCATCGCTGCCAGCGAGGTCCCGGTGGGTATGTACACAAAGGAATTCCTGTTGAAAGCTTCCGGCACCGCCGGTTATCCTTCGACGTTCTCTGAAGATGTTTTGGCGAATGTGGTTTCCTACGAAGATAATGTGAAGTCCGTCATCACCAAGGTTTCGCTGGGGGAGGCGGATGCAGGCATCGTCTATTCCACGGATGCTGCCAGCTCGCCAGCCGGGACGGTGCAAACCGTTGCCATTCCGGCAGAGGTGAATGTGCCTGCCAGCTACTTCATTGCGCCGGTTACTGGCTCAAAATTCCAGGCGGAAGCCAGGACCTTCATCGAATATGTCCTTTCGGATAGCGGTCAGGCAATTCTGTCCAGCTATGGCTTCCTGACTGTGCGGTAATGACGGATAATCTGCTGCCCCAGCCCTCCAAGCGGTTGCCAGTTCCCAGTGGTTCTGGCTCTCCGCCCCGTCCCAGCGGTGAGATTGCCGGCGGGTCCGACCGGCTGTGGCGCCTGGCGGCGATGCCGATGCTGCTTTTCTTCGTCATCCCGATCATCGCGATTTTCTTTCGGATTTCTCCGCTGGATTGGCTGCATACCCTGCAAGAACGTTCGGTCCTTCAGGCTATCCGCATTAGCTTGATGAGTTCAGTTGTCAGCCTGGTGGTGATTGTGATCGCTGGCACACCGCTGGCTTTTCTGATCAGCCGGCCTCGTTTTCGCTTTAAGAACGTAATTGACACGATTGTTGATCTGCCAACTGTTCTGCCCCCTTCGGTGGCGGGTGTGGCCTTACTGATCACGTTGGGACGGCAGGGGATGATCGGCCAGTGGTTGAGCCTGCTGGGAGTGCAAATCCCCTTCACGCTGGCGGCTGTGATCATTGCCCAGATT
>CALESS010000193.1 GCA_937907495.1 uncultured Anaerolineaceae bacterium | reverse complement strand
CCAGCGTGCCGTGGTTGGCCAGCATTTGTGCAAAGCGCATGTAATCGGCTGCGCGGGAAACCAACCCCGCCCCGCCGGAGAGAAATGCTGGCACCTGGCGCTTATCCACCCAGGCGCCCTTGATGAACGAGGGATTGTTCTGCGCTTCCAGGCGGGAAAGATCCAACAGACCACCCCCGGGCGCCGGGGTATAGAGCGCAGCCAGGCGCTCCAATTTTTCAGGCGGGACGGAGAAGGCCGTATCTTCCATCCCCAGCGGCTCGAAGATGCGGTGCTGGAAGAACTGATCCAGCCTCTCCCCGCTGATCACCTCCACCAGCCGGCCCAGCACATCTGTAGCGATGCTATATGTATGGCGCAACCCCGGTTGATGGTGCAATGGAAACTCCGCAATGCGGGTGATTTTCTCCGCCAGGGATTCATCCATGCGCAGCATGTCCGCATCGCCAAAGGCCGCATCCAGCGGGGTGAGGCGGTCCAGGCCATAGGCCAAACCGGAGCTGTGCGTCAGCAGGTCAACAATCGTAATCGGTCGTTCGAGGGGCAGCCGTTCCGATTGAATATTCGCCGGATCGCTCAAGACGGTCAGGCCGGCAAACTCCGGCAGAAAGAGCGAAACCGGGAACCCCAGTTGGAAATAGCCCTCCTCGAACAACATCATCACCGCCAGGCTGGTGATGGGTTTGGTCATCGAGAAAATGCGAAAAAGGGCATCCTCGCGCATCGGCCTGGCGGAATCCAGGTCCATCTGGCCGTAGCAGCCGCGGTGTACCAGTTGGCCGTGCCGGGCAAGCAGGGTAACCACGCCAGCCACCAGGCCGCGATCCACGTAGCGCTGCATGGCGGCATCCAGCCGCTGCAGGCGGGCGGCAGACATTCCCAGTGATTCAGGCGTTGCTGTCATCAAACGCCTCCGCTGCGGCTGGCAGCCCAGGCAGCCTTGACCGCCTTCATCTCGTCCGTCATTTCCACGGGTTTACCGGGGCATTGCCTTTGCGGGTCAGGGAGCCATTGGCCGCCCATTTCCCGCCGCACGGGCAGCCGCCCCTCCACGGGCGGCACATCCACCACCCGGGTTGGTTTCCCGGCGTACCAGTAGGCCACACTGCTCACCTCGTTGGCCAGGTGGTTGGCATGGCCGATCTCGATGGTGGCTTTGATTTCCGTGGTGAAACGCACCGGGTTCTCCAGGTGGAACACGTAACTGGTCTGGTAGCCGCTGTCACCCCGGTAGAGTTCAATCTCCGGCGAGGGAACGGTACCCCCTTCGAAGATGGAAGAGCCGTTGCGCAGGAAGGCGTTGGGTTGCATACCAAATGCCTGGTTGAAATAATCCTCACTGCCCGTGCCATGCAGGTCCGGCGGCCATTTGTAGCCATCCACCCAGATCATGTCATCCCCCTCACCCCACCAGTTGCGGCTGAAGTTGGTCACCGACAGATTGCAGCCCAGGTAATGGCCGCGGCCGCGGGTCTCCAGGATGACGTAGTTATTTTCCCACGCTGTGCGCTCCAGGTTGACCACATCCACCTGCGGTGAATTGATGGTTACCTCGGGTCCCCAACCTCCGAAGGGGTTGGCGCGGCGAAATTCGGCATGAAAATAGCCGCAATCCGGCGGGAAATCCTCCAGCGTTTCATAATCCACATAGAAATACTGGCGATGAGTCTCCGCCGATTCGTTGACCAGTTCCACCACCGCCCGTTCCTTGAAGGGCATTGGCACATAGCAGTTGAGGGCGCAGGGCTTGTTGAACTGATAGGGGAAGAAGGTGGAGGCGGAGAACAGGGCGGAATGGAACGAATTAACCATCTCATGCCCCAGGCAGAAAAAGTCGCCCAACGGAACCAGCACCGAAGGGTGAGTGGCACTGTCATAGGTGATTTTTAGGAGGCACTCCCGGTAATGATGCAATTGTGTCATCCAGATGTGGGTAATTTGCGCCGGGCCGGAAATATCCGCCAGCACCGCGCTGGAGTGGGCAGGAATGGTCCACAAATCGGCGTTGCGGCCGCTGGTATCCCAGGAGGAGAAACGGCCGCTCTTGCGGCTGCGAATACGGGGTAAATCGGCTAACATGGTTGACTCCTAGTGAACGGTGAGAAGAGGGGTAGGCACCAGGGAGCTGGTGCGGCGGGCCAGGGCAGAGAGGGAGAGGGTACCGAAAGGTGTGACTGCCGAATGCAAGGTGTCATGGAGCGGGGAGGTCCAGCGGGAAGGCAAAGCAGCGGCACCAGTCAGCACGCCCAACACCGTACCGGCATTGGCAGCGTTGCAATCGGTATCCAGGCCGCCCATCACGGCCAGGCAAATGGTTTTTTCAAAATCGCCGCCGCCGTATAACATAGCCAGCGTCATCAGGGCGGTGTTATTGATGGCGTGACCGGCAGGGTAGGCAACATTCGCGGCCAGCAGACGATCGCAGGCGGTTTCCCAATCCGGGATGCCCTGGTGGAGTTGAAGTGCATCCCGAATGGCCTGCGCCTGGCGGCAGTTGACAGGGATCTCGGATAACCCCACACGGATGATTTCAGCCACATCCGCGGTTACGAAAGACCAGGCGGTGCAGGCCGCCATGAACATGGCGCTGTAAACGCCATTCTTGCAGTGAGAAAGGGCAGCATCCCGGTAAGCCAATTCCGCCGCCCGCTGGGGGTTGCCGGGGCAAGCCAAACCATACACATCCACCCGGATGCGCGCCCCGATGAACTCACGCTCCGGGTTGAAGAAATGTGCCGCCAGCAGGGGTGGAATCCCCAGCACAAGATTGCGGTAGACAGCCCGTTCAGCCGTCCAGGTGTTGAGGTAAGCCAGGTGACCCAGCCACTCCGCAGCCACCCCGGCGGTGGAAAAATCCAACCCGTGACTTTCCAGGATATGCAGACCCAGGATGCTGTAATCGGTATCGTCATCCTGCGGAGCGGCGTAGATCTCTCCGCGAAAGCAGCCCTGCGATTGTGGCGCGAAGTCAAAATCGGCGGGCAGCGGATCCAGCCGCGGGATGTAATCGGAGAGCGGGTAAGCCCCCGCCAGTTTCAAATAACGGGCAATCTTTTCCCGGCTTGCCCACAGTTCCACGGGTTTACCCAGCAGGCAGCCCGCCGCCCGCCCCAGCCAGGCGCCCTGGATGCGGTCCAAGAGCACCTCGCGCGCCAGGGCTGACTCGCGCTGCCGCGGCCCCGAAGGGCGCGCCGCCTGGATACCCGCCAGGGTTTCCGGCTCATCGAAGCGAAACTCCGGCTTGCGTGGGGCGCATTGCAACCCCAGGTAGGTTTGGATCATCTGACCCGCACTGCCGGGCTGCTCTACTGCCGGGCGAAAAGCGGAGACATCGTATCCTTCTTGCTCCCGTTGGCATAACTCCGCCCGGACGAGTTCCACAAGCGGCTCAAAATCCATGGCTTGCAGAAAAGCGGAGGCAATGCCGGGGTCGAGGTTCATGGCAGGTTCAAGTCCCGGCAGGAGGCGCGCACCACCAGGTGGGTGTTGAGCACCACCTTGCGCCCCGGCAGTTCCGGGGTGTGGATGCGCTCCAACAGCAGGCTGGCTGCGCTGGAGCCCATCTCGAAAGCCGGCTGGGCAATACAGGTCAGGGCCGGTCGCAGGGAGGCTGCCCAGTCCATATCGTCAAAACCCACCAACGACACCTGCCGGGGAATCTCCAGCCCCGATTCATGAATGGCCTGCAAGCCGCCCAGTGTCATCAGGTTATTGGCAATCAGAATGCCTGTGGGAGGCTGGGGCAGGGAGAGCAATTCGCAAACGGCTCTAAAACCACCATCCTGGCGGTTATTCCCCTGGCGCAGATATTCCGCCCGGAAAGGCAGTTGATGTTTTTGCAGGGCGTGCAGGTAGCCCTGCTCGCGCTCGTGCATCACTGAAAGGTGGGGAATGCCGCCCACAAAACCGATTTGCCGGTGACCGAGGGCGATGAGGTGATCCATAGCCAGTTCCGCCCCGGCGGCGCCATTCACCACCACCATATCCAATTCGGGCAGCGGCAGTTGCCGGTCAAGGAAGATGAACGGCGTGGGGTAACCCAACAGCGGGCGATAATTTTCCGCATCCGCGTGGGTGGGCACGAGGATGATCCCCGCCACCCCCTCCTCCAGCAGCATGGAGATCAGCCGCTTCTCTCGCTCCGGGTCTTCGTCGGAGTTGCCCAAAATGAGGGTGTAATCTTCCTTGAGGGTGATTTTCTCGATGCCGCGCACCACGCTGCCAAAGAACGGATTCTGGATATCCGAAATGACCACCCCGATCTTGGAGGTGGTATTCATACGCAGATTGCGGGCGTTGCGGTTCGGCTGGAAGTTGAGAGCGCGCACGGCCTCCAACACGCGCTGGCGGGTGGCTTCGCTCACCTCCGGAAAACCCGCCAAAACCCGAGAAACAGTGGCGGTGGAAACACCTGCCGCCCGGGAGACATCCCGGACGGTCACTTTATTCTGTCCGCTGGATTTACGCGTTCGGGGAGGCATTCGGATTCACCTGCCTGGCACAGAAATTGAAGAAAATGATGGGGAGAATCAAATGTAATCGTTTACATTATAGGGATTGTGAAGGGCTTTGTCAAGCATGAATTCAGCGGGCTTCTGTTAGGGATTGACCTCTCGGCGGGCCGGCAGGCGCGGCAATCATTCTTTGCATCCAACCAAGCCTCACCGGGGACGAAACCACACATCGAGAAGGTGCTCAAATAAAGCCACACACCATGAAAGACAGACACCCTACGGACTCCAAGTCATTTAAAGTGCCTGACTGGTGGGAAGGATGGATTATTTGATGTACTTCAAATACAAATCCTCGCGCACATACACCAACCCGACCTCACTACGGAAGGCCAACCGGTAGCCGCTCAAAGTTTCATTGTCTGCATCCCTGTAAAACTGCTGGTTGAGCGCAAAGGTTTCCGGGGCAATCCCGCTTACATTCGGATTAAGATAATCATTGATACGATCCTGCAGCAGAAGCAACGCGCCAAAATTGTTTACCTGGATGAAGTTGTAATCCAGTAAGTCATAATGATTAGCCAGCAACCAACCTGGCTCACCCGGCACGTAAAGGCGGTAATCGTAATACACGCTCAGATTGGTTTGTGGCAGCGTTCTCAATGCATCAACTGCTTCCCCGTAGAATTGGATGCGCTCATTGCCATCTGCCCGCCGCAAGTAAGTGTTGAAATCTTGAACATCGCTGCGGATGAATAACCCCGCTTGCACCAGTAGACCCGTCAATAGGGCCATCCGCAAATAACTCTGCCAGTTTTTCCACCATTTCCATTCCCATTTTTGCGGCAGCAACACGACGAGACTGGAGAAGAGCGGTAGCGCTACTGGCAGCCAGTATTGAAACTTGAAATGGGTGATAAATAGCACCACAACGCTCATCGGTAAGAACCATGCCAGAATCAGTCCATACAACAATCGTTGCGAGCCGCGCCAGGCCCCGAAAATAGCCGTGCCCAAGGCTGTCAGAACCAGGAATGCCCCGCCGTAATACTGGCGTACATAGGGCCAGGCAGCTTTCAGCCCGGTCTCGTACACCACCCCGTAGCCTTCAGCCAACACGGCTCTCTGCTTGTTGAAAATGTAAATATAGGCCGTGCGCGCCCATCCGGAAATTAGGAATGGATTGGCTGCCACAAACGCCACGCCCATCACCAGCAGGTAGGCCAGCGCCATCAGGACCAGTCGCTTGAGTGGCACCTTCTTGATCCAGCCGAGTAGCAACGTCAGCCCTACCGCCAGGAAGAAATAAGCCCCCACCAGCTTGGTAGCGGTTGCTACTCCGGTCAGGACGGCTGCCAACAGGAAGTTCCAACCGAATTGCAGGCGGTCCCGCTGCAGGAAGAACAAAACCAGCACCACCAGCAAGGTCACCAACCCATCCGGGTGCCACCAAAGGTTGTTCCATACCACCGCTGGGACAGTGAGCAAAAAACCGAACAAAATGGGTGAACGATAAGTGCGAAATCCATCTTGCATGTAGACCAGCAACAAAAGTGCCGCCAGCAACGGCAGCACGTTGACTACCTGGCGCAGCAAGAGAATTACCAGTGGAATTTCTCCCAGTCTCCCCAACCATTGCAGTGGTAGCAAGGTCAGGGCAGAAAGGCTGAAATACGGAAAGCCGTAATAATAATAGTCGTAGAAGACGAAAGCCCGCAGTGCCTTCTCCAGTGTTTCGGCCGGGGCGATCATCTTAAGAACATATGGCAGTGGAGCAGCCTCATCCGGCTGGAACATTTGAACCATTGCCAGGTTCTCAGTAGCGCGGGCGTTCGGGAAGATAAAAATGACAAATACAATGGCTGCCATCAACAGCAAAAGGCCACAGATACGTTTCTGGGTACGGATCATGCTCCAATTATAGTCTTTCTGCAAAATTATTGTGGCAGTGTACCCTTATCGCCCATGAGCGCTGGCATTACATACCTATTCCACCCCCAGGGCTTCACCCATATGATTCTCATACAGGAACAGGTTGCCCTCGGCTTCACATTGCAGACCCAGGTTCTCTGCTCTTGGTAGCATTTTCTTTTAAGGCACTACGAGCGTGCAATAACGCGCGATGAGATTGGGTATCACCACCCTTAGGTGGGTTGGTGTGCCCTGGCTGGTTCATTACAACACAGGACAGCGGATATGTTACCGGTCACGTGACCGGTAACATTTTCTTACATGATTTTTATCCAAGAGTCAATAACCTTTTCCTGCCAGTTTTCAAAATCATCTCCACTCGATCAGGTTACTGATTGTGCGGCAGCCGCGCATCCTTAAC
>CALESS010000192.1 GCA_937907495.1 uncultured Anaerolineaceae bacterium | reverse complement strand
CAATCCATGATAATGGCAGAAGGTCTAACCAAATATTTCGATACCTTCCTGGCGGTGGATAGCATTTCCTTGGATATCCCCACCGGGGAGGTATTGGTATTACTGGGGCCAAATGGCGCCGGGAAAACCACCACTGTGCGGATGTTAACCTCGATCTTGCGCCCGAGCCGGGGCTGGGCAAAAGTTGCCGGCTTTGATGTGGTGACCCAGGCAGACCGGGTTCGCTCGGCAATTGGCGTGTTGACCGAACATCATGGCCTTTATGTGCGCATGAACGCCGATGAGTACCTGGAGTTCTTCGGCAAACTATTCGGAATTCCGGCGGATGTGCGCAAGAGAAAGGCCGAGGAACTGCTGACAAAATTTGGCCTGGTAGATGCCCGGCGCAAGCGGTTGGGGGAGTATTCCAAAGGGATGCGGCAGAAATTAGCCCTGGTGCGGGCTTTGCTGCACGATCCGAGCGTGTTATTGCTGGATGAACCCACCTCTGCCATGGATCCTGAAAGTGCCCGCCTGGTGCGGGAAGCCATCAAGGGCTTGCAATCCAATGACCGCACCATTCTCCTTTGCACGCATAACCTGACCGAAGCAGAAGAGCTGGCCAATCAATTAGCCATCATTCAAAAAGGCAAGATTTTATTCAGCGGACATGTTAACCAGTTGAAAGATCAACAACTGGGAACCGCCGAATATGTGGCAACTTTTACGAATTCCGTGAATGGCTGGCAGGGGGAGCTGCCGGCAGGGGTGCAGATAACGGAGCGGGGGGAAAATTCCCTGCGCTTCCGGGTGGATCGGCCGGTGGAAACCAACCCGGTCTTAATTTCTGATCTGATCCACCAATCCATGCCCATGCTTACCTTCCAGGAAGTGCCGCGCAGCCTGGAAACCGCTTATCTAAAGGCGTTGCAACAATCGCAGGAGGCAATGTGATGTATGATCAACTGAAACCTGCACTTCACATTGCCACCCGGGAAGTCCGGGACCAATTCCGGGATTGGCGGATCATCTTTCCGGCGGTTGCATTGACTGTATTTTTTCCGTTCCTGATGAATTTCACCGCCCAACAAATTTTGGGGTTTGTGGAAAGATATGGAGCAACCATCATCGGGGAACGGTTGGTGCCGTTTCTACTGATGATTACCGGTTTTTTTCCCATTTCGGTCTCACTGGTTATCGCGTTGGAATCCTTCGTGGGTGAAAAGGAGCGGGGCAGCATTGAACCGCTGCTGAACTCCCCTTTGAAAGATTGGCAGCTTTACCTGGGGAAATTGCTTTCATCCATTGTTCCGCCATTGTTTACCAGCTACCTTGGGATGGGCGTGTACCTGGCGGGTTTGCTGTTGGGCGGGGTCCGCTTGCCATCCTGGGATTTGCTGGCGCTAGTCTTTTTGCTCTCCACGGTTCAGGCCCTGGTGATGGTGAGCGGGGCGGTGGTCGTTTCCAGCCAGGCCACCTCTGTGCGGGCAGCCAACCTGTTGGCCAGTTTTATCATCATTCCAATGGCGTTGATGGTGCAGGGTGAGGCGATGGTCATGTTCTGGGGGACGTACTCTACATTATGGCTGGTCGTTTTTGCCCTGGTTGTACTCTCGTTTTTGCTGGTGCGGGTGGGGTTGGCTCATTTCCAGCGAGAGGAATTGCTGGGGCATGAAATTGATGTGCTGAATATCCGCTGGGCCTGGGGTGTTTTCCGCAAGACTTTAACCGGAGGTGCGCGGGGGATCGGGGAGTGGTACAGGGTTTCGGTTGGAGACACACTCAAGAATCTGCGCCGGCCATTCTTGATGATGACCGTCCTGGCTGTGGGGGGTATTTTTGTAGGTTTGTATTTAACGAAAATTTTCCCCATTCCGTTACAATCCGTTACCCAGGGCGATTGGAAGGCGCAGGTGCAGTCCTCGCTGGATTTGTGGCCCCTGTTTGCAAGACAAAACTTCCTGGCGTTTTTGAGCAACAATGTGCGCTTCATGCTGCTTTCGGTGATCCTGGGGATGCTCTCGCTGGGGATCTTTGGGGTACTTCCAACGATTGCGACCGTTGCAGTCACCTCTTACCTGGTGGGAACCCTTGCAGCCAGCGGCTTGCCGGGGCTGCCGATACTGGTGGGCTTTATCCTGCCTCATGGCTGGCTGGAAGTTGGGGCAGGAATCCTGGCAAGTTCGGTCATCCTTTATGGGGGCGCACGGTTGGCTTCAGCCGGAGAAAAGAAAACCATTGGCGAGATCTCCATCATTTCGCTGGCAGAATGGGTAAAAATATTCGTGGGGGTGGTCATTCCCATGCTGCTGCTGGCAGCGGCAATTGAAGTATGGGTGACACCCCGGATTGCTTCACTAATTTTGGGCGGATGAACGATTAGGAGGACTTATGGGAACGTTATTGCTCCTGGGCACAGCAAATGCCATCCCTCGGGAAGGACATGAGACCACTCATTTTCTGATTGAACTGGGCGAACGTAATATTTTGGTAGATTGCAGCGGCAACCCCATTCTCCACCTGGCGAAAGCGGGGGTTGAATTGGACAGCATCACAGATATTGTGGTCACCCATTTTCATCCAGATCATGTCTCTGGAATTCCGTTGCTGCTGATGGATATGTGGCTGCAGCACCGTACCCGGCCGATGAATGTTTACGGCCTGGAAACAGTGATTGAGCGGCTGAAGGTGATGATGGATTTGTTCGATTGGAAGCATTGGCCGGGGTTCTTCCCGGTTTTCTTCCACAGCCTGCCAGAAGAGGACATGACGCTGGCAATCCAAACCCCAGATTTCAAGCTCTACACTTCTCCGGTCAAACATTTTATTCCAACCATTGGTCTGCGGATGGAATTTCCGCAAATTGAGAAAACGGCGGCCTATTCCTGCGATACGGAACCATGCCCGGCGGTGGTGGAGCTGGGGCGCGGGGCGGATGTGTTAATCCATGAGGCGGCGGGACATGGCAGCGGTCATTCTTCTGTTGAACAGGCCGCGGCAATTGCCCGGCAGGCAGAGGCCCGGCGGCTTTTTTTGATCCATTATGACATCACAAAAATGGATGCCGAGGAGATGTTGAGCCGGGCGAAACAAATCTTCCCGGGCAAAACCGCCCTGGCAACAGATTTTTTGCGGATTGAATTGGATTAATTACCAGCCCTGGAGGAAGGGTTCCCATTCGGCGTAGGGGTAAAGGTGCCCGCCGAAGATATAGTTCGCCGAAGGCGAAGGCTCATAGGGCATGCGCAGCAGATGCATGCCGGCTTCCTCTACCGTTCGCCCCCCTTTTTTATGATTACAAGAAGAGCAGGCGGTCACAACGTTCGTCCAGTTGTGCTGCCCGGAGAGGTGGCGGGGGATGATATGATCCACCGTCAGGTCAGGGACTCGTTTTCCACAGTATTGGCAGATATAATTATCTCGGCGGAAGATCTCTTTGCGGGAGAGGTTCACCCTTGGACGGGGACGCGGCACCATGCGGGAAAGGCGGATGACTGATGGCCGCGGAAATGAGGATGAAACCGTGCGGATTTCTCCCCGACCGTTTACAATGAGGGTGGCTTTTTCTGCCAGCATCATATTAACCGCCCGGCGCAGGCTGCAAACATGAATGGGCTCGAAATTGGCATTGAGAACGAGGACAGCTTCGTCCATACCCGCTCCTTGTATGCGATTATAGCACTTTTGGAAATGAAAAACAGAAAGGCTGGCAAATGAAGATCTTGATGAGTGGTGGAAGCGGTTTGATCGGAGGGGCTTTCCTCCAGGAGGCATTGAAACACGGGCATCAAATCACCGTGCTGAGCCGAAACCCGCAGGAGCATCCCGAACTCTCTTCGCAGGTGTCGGTGGTCAGATGGGATAGCCGAACGACGGACGGGTGGCAGCAAGTGATGGATGAGATGGATGCCGTCATCAACCTGGCAGGCGCAAACATTGGGGAGGGACGCTGGACAGCCGGGCGGAAGCTTGAGATTCGAGAAAGCCGGATCCGGGCGGGTGCGGCTCTAACCCAGGCAGTACAAGCCAGCCGCCGCCGGCCCGAGGTTTTTATACAGGCTTCGGCGGTGGGTTATTATGGAGATACAGGAGATCAAATTGTAGATGAAGAGTCCCCGGCTGCGACGGATTATTTGGGGAGATTATGCGTGGATTGGGAAAATTCGACCCGCCCGGTGGAAAGTTTGGGAGTGCGGCGGGTGGTCATCCGCACGGGTTTGGTGTTAACCAAAAGCAGCGGTGCGCTGGGCAAGCTGTTGCTGCAATATCGGCTTTTCGCCGGTGGCCCGTTGGGTTCCGGGGAGCAATGGTGGCCGTGGATCCATTTGCAGGACCAGGCGCGGGCGATGCTGTACCTGATTGAAAACCGGGAGGCGCATGGGGAGTTCAACCTTTGTGCACCCGCGCCAGCCCGCATGAAGGAGGTTGGGAAAACGTTAGCCAGGGTGATTAAAAAGCCCTACTGGCTGCCAGTACCAGCTTTTGCACTGAAGATTGCCCTGGGAGAGATGAGTAAGATCGTGCTTGAAGGTCAACGGGCGATCCCGCGGCGTTTGCTGAAACAGGGTTACCAATTTATCCATCCAGATTTGGAAGCAGCCTTAAGCGAAATTTTCAACCCTTGATTATCGGCGAGCGTAGATTATAATAGAGCCGAAATGAGCGAGAAAAATTATTATTACGTTAATAAACCCTAACGCATCCGGCTGCTGATAAGGCGCGTCCTGGCAGTTGCGGACGCGCTTTTTTATTTTTTTCACTGGGAGGCATTTATGAATATTGCACAGCAAGTAGAATACTTGATGCAAGGCACAGAATATGGCGATGAGTCGCTGAGGCGTACGATGGCAGAGGAATTGGAACAGCGGTTAATCATTGCCGAGAAAGAAGGGCGGCCGCTGCGAGTGTATGCAGGTTATGACCCACGCAAAGCAGATTTGCACCTGGGGCATACCGTCACCATGCGCAAGCTGCGGCAGTTCCAGGAATTGGGCCATGAAGTCACTTTCCTGATCGGCAATTACACCTCGCTGATTGGCGATCCCTCGGATAAGGACGTGTTGCGGCCGCAGTTGACCCAGGAGGAGGTAGCGGAGAATGGCCGCACCTATGCCGAACAAGCGTTCCGCATCCTGGATGCAGAAAAGACGGTGATTCGCTACAATGCGGAGTGGCTCTCCAGGCTCACTTTTGAGCAATTAATCCGCCTGGCCTCGAACTTCACCATCCAGCAATTTATGACGCGCGAGAGCTTCCGGGTGCGCTGGGAGCGGAATGATGCCGTCTACCTGCACGAGTTCTTCTATGCCATTATGCAGGGGTATGATGCTTATTCATTAAAGGCGGATGTGCAAGTGGGCGGAACTGATCAGTTGTTTAACATCGTGACCTCCGCCCGCAAGGTGATGACCTTCCTGGGTGAGAAGCCGAATATTGCCATCATCCTCGGCATATTACCCGGAACGGATGGGGTGGTGAAGATGAGCAAATCCCTCGGCAATCATATCCCGATCAACACGGATGCCGAGGATATGTATGGCAAAGTAATGAGCATTCCGGATTTTGCCATGCCATCCTTTAGCCGGCTGGTTACACGCTGGGATCCGCCCCATATCGAGGCCTTGGAGAAAGGTGTCAAGGATGGGAGTATTCATCCGCGGGATGCCAAGATGCAATTAGCCTTTGAAGTTTCGGCATCCTTCTATGGTGAGGATGAAGCGGTAAAGGCTCAAGAAGCCTTCATCGGCAAGTTTCAGAAGAAGGAAATTCCGGACGAAATGCCAGATTTCCACCTGCAAGACCAGATGAACATTGTGGATGTCTTGATGGCTGCCCAGTTATCTTCCAGCCGTGGAGAAGCCCGGCGATTGATTGAGCAAAAAGGGGTTCGACTGAATGGCGAAGTGGTGGAGGATTTGAAGATGAGGGCTGTACCGGGTGTTTTACAGGTGGGGAAGAGGAATTTTGTGCGGTTGGTTTAATTCACGAACGGGCTCTGAAAAATCCAGAGCCCGTTTTTTTTGGATGTATCAGCCTCACTTCGTTTGAAAAACGAAGCTAAATAATTCCTTGCCGATGGAAAGGGCTTTTTGGGGGGCATCCTCTTCCAATAAGACCACCACGGATAATGGCGCACCCCGCCAGTCTGAGAGGGTCCCGCCGATGAACCAGGTGAACGTCTGGTTGTTTTCTTGCGCCTGCCCTACAGCGTGCCAGGCCGGGATATTTGGCAATCGCAATTGGTTGGTGGTTCTTACCAACTCGGCCTTGTCCAGGACCGTAATGGCGGATTCCGCAGAAATGGCCTGCCAGCCCAGGTGCGGCGTGTGGACGGAGAGCACCAGGCGGGGAGCGGGTATTCTGCCGGCTTCGGTCAGGGCAGAAATGGCCAGACTCATTTGCAGGGGAGATAAATGGGGGGATTGCGGGCTGAGGATGGCCTCTGCCTGGGTTTGGAAATCCCGAAAATCACTGGGTACTGCCTGGGGCAGAGTCAGGCTGGGAACAGAATAGAAACC
>CALESS010000191.1 GCA_937907495.1 uncultured Anaerolineaceae bacterium | reverse complement strand
ATATAATAGACCCATGCAGCAACCCATCTTCCCGCCCCGCAAAATTGTCATCGCCGCTCACCCGCGCCTGGCGGAAGCCCGCAGTGAGGCGGTGCGGGTGGTGGAAGCCCTGAACGCCCTGGGTCACCCGGCAGAGATGGCAGCCCACCTGCACGATGAAGCCCTGAAAACAGCCCTGGCCGCCGGGGAATTCGATCTGATGCTGGCCCTGGGCGGAGATGGCACCATGCTGCGCGCCGGCCTGTTGTGCGCCCCGTATGGCGTGCCGGTACTGGGCATCAACCTGGGCCATTTCGGCTTTTTAATGGAAGTGCAGCAGGATACCTGGCAGGAACGCCTGCCGCGCCTGTTGAGCGGGGATTTCTGGCTCGAACAGCGCATGCTGCTCAAAGTCTGCCAGTGGCGGGATGAGAAATGCCTGGGCAACTGGCAGGTACTGAACGAGGTTGTAGTTTGCCGCGGCCAATACGTTCGCCCGTTGCTGCTGACGGCCATGGTGGATGGATATCTGCTGGCCCAATACATGGCAGATGGCCTGATTGCCGCCACCCCCACCGGTTCCACCGCCTATGCCCTGGCAGTCGGCGGGCCAATTTTACCGCCGGAAGCCCGCAACCTGCTCATCATCCCCATTGCCCCCCATCTCTCGATCAACCGCGGTGTGGTGCTGCCGGAAGGCGCAAAGGTTACCATCACCACCCAGAGCAGCCACCAGGCCGTGCTCAGTGCAGATGGACAGCCGCCGATCGTAGTGGAAGAAGGCGACGAGGTGCGGGTGGAAGCCGCCCCCTCCCCGGCGCTTTTTGTGCGTTTTCAAGACCCGGGCTACTTTTACCGCAACCTGGCCTGTTATATGGAGCAAAACCCTTGGATCAACCCTCAAGCCTGAACGACCCCACCTCCGATACCCTGTTCTGCGCAAACCACCCCGACCGGCCAACCGGCCTGCGCTGCAACCGCTGCGAAAAGCCGATCTGTGTCTCGTGTGCGGTGCTCACCCCCACCGGCTACCGCTGTAAAGAGTGCATTCGCGGCCAGCAAAAAGTGTATGAAACTGCCCACTCGCTGGATCCGTTGATTGGCGCGGCCATCGCCGGGCCGCTCTCATTGGCTGGCAGTTATATCGCCAGTTTCTTGGGCTTCTTTACGATCTTCATTGCCCCAATCGCTGGCATGTTGATTGCGGAGGCGGTGCGCTGGGCGGTCAAACGGCGGCGTTCGCGCTGGCTGTTCCTGATCGCTGCCGGGGCAGCCCTGGTCGGCGCGCTGCTCTTGCCGCTCTTGCGGCTGCTTTCCCTGCTGGCTGCCCTCTCGGCGGGGTACAGCGTGGGCGGCATCGGTTCGCTGCTCGGTTTCCTGTGGTATGGCATTTATGCCTTCCTGGTCACTTCCACCGTTTATTACCGCCTCAGCGGTATCCAGCTTTCCCGTTAAGCCCATGCTGACCGAACTACGCGTCGAAAACTTCGCCATCATCCACCACCTGGAGCTGCACTTCGGCCCGGGTCTGACGGCCTTCACCGGTGAAACCGGGGCCGGTAAATCCATCATTCTGGATGCACTGGATGCGCTGATGGGTGGGCGGGTGGATTCCACCGCCGTGCGCGCGGGCGCGGAGCGCGCCGTGCTCGAGGGCGTGTTCCGCATTCCCATTGAAAGCAAAGCTGAAATCCAGGCCCTGCTGGAGCGCGAAGACCTGGCCGATGACCCTGACCTGGTCACGCTGGGCCGCGAGGTGCGCCGCGAAGGCCGCAGTGTGGCCCGCATCAACGGCCGCTCCGTCAGCCAGGGACTGCTGCGTGAGCTGGGTGCTTACCTGGTGGATATCCACGGCCAGAGTGAACATCTCTCCCTGCTCAATGTGCATCAGCACATCCGCCTGTTGGACCGCTACGCCAACAGCGGGCCGGAATTGGCCGCCTACCAGGGGGCCTACCGCAAACTTCAAAGCCTGCGCCGCGAATTGCACGACCTGCGCCAGGAGGAAGCCGATTCCAGTGCCCGGGCGGAACTGCTGACCTTCCAGGCGGAGGAAATCGCTGCTTCCAACTTGAAGGCCGGTGAGGATGAGGAATTACGCCACGAGCGTGACCGCCTGGCGAACGCTGAAACCCTGGCCACCCTTTGCAGCCAATCGCTGGCTTTGTTGGAAGACGGCGAGGCGGAAGCGCCTTCCATCTCCGACCTGGCCGGTCAACTGGCCCAGGCGCTGGCCGGGTTGAGCCGGATTGACCCGCAGCAAGCCGCCCTCAGCGAGCAGGCCGATCTGCTGGCGGAAACCGGCGCCGAGCTGGCGCTCAGCCTGCGCAGCTACCAGGAAAACATCGAGTTCAACCCGCGCCGCCTGGAGCAGATCGAGGAACGGCTGAACTTGATCCACCTGCTAAAACGCAAGTATGGCGGCGATATCGAGGCCATCCTGGCTTATGAACAGGATGCCCGCGCCCGGCTGGATCGCATCACCCACGCCGGGGAGCGCATCGCCGAATTGGAAGCGGAAGAGACGATTCGCCTGGAGGAGCTGGCCCTCAAGGCCGCCGCCCTCAGCCAGGTGCGCCGCCAGGCCGCCGGCTCGCTCGGCAAGGCCATCGAGGCGGAACTGGATGACCTGAAAATGGCCGGGGCGCGCTTCAGCGTAGATTTTCAGACCCAACCTGATCCCCATGGCCTGCGGCTGGGGGAGACCCCGACAGCCTTCAACGAGATGGGCGTGGATCGGGTCGAGTTCCTGATTGCCCCCAACCCGGGCGAGGGCCTCAAGCCGCTGGTCAAGATCGCCTCCGGCGGGGAGACCTCGCGCCTGATGCTGGCCCTCAAGAATGTGCTGGCCCAGGCGGATGCCATCCCCACCCTGGTATTCGATGAGATTGACCAGGGCATTGGCGGTCGGGTGGGGTTTATCGTTGGCGAAAAGCTCTGGCAGCTCGGACGGCGGCACCAGGTACTGTGCGTCACCCATCTGCCGCAACTGGCGGCCTTTGGGGATGCCCATCTGCGGGTCATCAAGCAGGTGGAGGGGGAGCGTACCCTGACCCATGTGGAACCGCTGCTGGACGAATCCCGGCTGGAGGAGCTGGCACAAATGCTGGGGGCGGCCAATGCAGCCACCCGCTCCGCCGCCCGCGAAACATTGGCCCAGGCCCGGCGTCGCGCCGCCGAGTTGGCAAGCGAATAACCTCGGGATAGCGGCGTCCGGCAGGGTGCCATAATAGATCATGGTCACTTGAAAGGATCCCCTCCCATGAACCCATCCATCCTCTTTACCCCCGCCAAACTTGGCGGGCTGGAATTGCGCAACCGGGTGATGCGCGCCGGCTGCTTTGAGGGCATGTGCCAGGACGGGGCAATCACCCCGGCCCTGGTGGAGCATCACCGGCGGGTGGCACAGGGCGGGGTTGGCCTGACCACGGTGGCTTATTGCTCGGTGAGTTATGACGGGCGGGCTTTTGGGCATGAAATGTGGATGCGCCCGGAGATCGTGCCGGACCTGCGCCGCCTGACGGATGCAGTCCACGCCGAAGGGGCAGCGGCCTCCTTGCAGATCGGTCATTGTGGCTTTTTTTCCAATCCCCGCGAGATCCAAAAACGCCCGCTGGGTGCTTCGCCAAAACTATGCCTGTTCCGGCTGTCGGTCTGCCGGCAAATGACCCGGGCCGATATTGACGAAAAGACCGCCGATTTTGCCCGTACCGCCCGCCTTGCCAGGGATGCCGGCTTGGACGCGCTGGAAATCCACGCCGGGCATGGCTACCTGCTGGCGCAATTCCTTTCCCCATGGACCAACCGGCGCACGGATGAATATGGCGGCAGCCTCGAAAACCGG
>CALESS010000190.1 GCA_937907495.1 uncultured Anaerolineaceae bacterium | reverse complement strand
TTTCCGAATGTGCCGACCGCATTGGCATCGAGGTGGATTACCAGGTGGTTGGTGAGAGTGAGCATCGTCTCTCTCACGAAGCGGATATCACCGTTTACCGCATCGTCCAAGAATCGCTGACCAACGTCGCTCGTCATTCCAAAGCCTCCAAAGCCAATGTGATCCTCAACCTCGGTGGTAAATCTTTCATGGTCATCATCGAGGATAATGGCATCGGCTTTAACCCACAAACGGTTAACGCTGACCCAGCCATGGTCAAGCATATCGGCCTTTACGGCATGGAAGAACGCGCTGCTTTGGTGGGTGGGAATTTCATAGTAGAATCCACGCCGGGAGCTGGTACTTCCATCTTTGTTGAAATCCCCTGGGATCAAAAAGCCAATGGATGAAAAAATCTTCATCTACCTGGTGGATGATCACGCCGTCTTGCGCGCCGGGCTCAAGATGCTCCTCAACGCGGAACCCGATATGCAAGTGGTGGGAGAAGCTCCCGATGTCCAACATGCGGCTGAGAATATCGCCCTGGCGAATCCGCATGTCGTCCTCCTGGATGTCTCGCTTCCGCAAACAAACGGCCTCGAAGGGCTTGCCATCCTGAAAGCCGTGGCCCCCGCCAGCCGTTTTCTAATCCTCACCATGCATAACGATGAACAATACTTGCGCTCCGCCCTGGCTCACGGCGCTATGGGTTATGTCATCAAGCAGGCTGCAAATGAAGAACTGCTTTCCGCCATTCGTATCGTCCACCAGGGTGGCACGTATCTCCACAACATCCATCGCAATTTGTTGTTCTCCAATCAAGCCGAGGTCCCATCGGCAGTGCCACCCCCCCCTGAAGATTCGGTAGTGGAAGATCCCCGAAATCTTTTAAGCCCCCGTGAATTCGAAATCCTGGTTCTCATTGCCCGGGGGTACACAAACCGCCAGGCTGCCGAAGAATTGTTCCTCAGTGAAAAAACCATCGAAACCTACAAATCACGCCTGATGATCAAACTCGATTTGAAATCCAGGATTGACCTGGTGCGCTATGCGATTCAGCATGGCTTAATTTCTGTGTAGATGAGGCTTCCACTGTACGTTCCCCTCATCACCTGAAATTTTTCTGCCGAAATCATTTTTGTTAACCCTTTCCAAAGTCATTCCCCCATTTTCATTGGTTATAATGAATTTGAGGTTTTCTTAATAATTACGGAAATGCGACTTTCTTTACTCTCTCTGCTTCGCCGTTTAGCCCAACCGGAAGAATTACCTCTGCGTTGGCGCTATTGGTTGGTGGTGATCTGCTTTTTCTTTTATCTCAGCCTGGTTTTCATTTTACGCCCCCTCCTCGGAGGCGCCGCCAGTTCTCTTTCCGCCATCCCAATTATCGCCGCGGCCTGGTTCCTTGGTTTTCGGGTTGCGAATATTAGCTTTGTGATTGTTTCTGCTCTTAATTTTCTGATCTTTATTCTCTTTGGCATGTTCGATGTGGAAAAATTCTTCCGCAATAATGGCCTTACCGGCGCCCTGTTGCTCTGGGCCACCGCTGCATTTATCGGGCATATGAGCGACCTGCGCAGGAAAGCCCAGGCTGAATTCCTCGTCCGCTCCAGAATTGAGCAATCCCTTTCCACCAACCGTGCCCATCTCCAGGCTTTGTATCAGAACATCCAGGATGCTGTCCTCTTCGTGGATGACCAGGCCTGCATTCTGGAGGTGAACCCGGCTGCCTGCCGCCTCTTGGGTTACACCGCTCAAGAATTTTTGGGTGCCGATCTGGGAGTGTTTACGGCCCCGGAAATTCAACCCCAGGCTCCTGCAATGTGGCAGGCTTTTCTGCAGGCAGGCCGCATGCAGGGAGAATACGCCCTCACCTGCAAGGATGGGTCCGTCATCACGGTCGAAATTTTGGCGGTCTCCAAGGTTTTGCCCTCCGAAAACGTCATCATCCTCCACGATATCACCCAACGACGCAAAAATGAGCAAGAGATTTTTCATCTGCTGGAAGCGGAAAGGCAAAACCGCTCCCTGGCAGAAGCACTCATCAATTCCTCCGCCGCTCTCAGCAGCACCCTCGACCTGGATTCCGTCCTCACCCAGATTTTGGTTAACGTGGGAAGAGTCCTCCCTCATACGGCTGCCAACATCATGCTCGTTGAGGGAGAAATCGCCCACATTGTAAAAGCCCAGGGGTACTCAATCACCTATGGCCCGGAATCTGTCCTTTCCAAGAAATTCTACATCCAAAAGCATCCCAACCTGCGCTACCTGCTGGAGCATGCGAAACCCATCGCCATCGGTAACACCAATGTGGATTCCCGTTGGCGGAAATCACAGGCTTCCAGTTGGATTCGTTCGTATGCGGCAGCTCCGATCATCATAGATGGCAGTGTCATCGGCTTTCTCAATCTTGATAGCAACACCGAAAATCACTACCAGCAAGCAGATGCCGAACGACTTATGGCATTTGCTGACCAGGCAGCCATCGCGATCCGCAACGCCCAGTTGTACCGCCAGTTACAAGAGAAAACGACCCAGGCGGAAATGATCAACCGGCTGACTCAATCTGCCCTCTCCGCCTCCTCCCTGACGGAGATGTCCCAGGTGCTGGCAGACAATTTATTACAGCTCTTCAATGCCCGCGGGGTTTACATCACCCTCTGGGATGACGCCAAACAAAGACCCATTCCCACCGCTGCCAGCGGTGCCTTGCGGGAGAATTACACCAACATATCCACCTCCCTCGGTGAATACACGCTTACCCACCTGGCATTGGCCCAGGGAACTGTGACGACTGTCTCCGACCTGACTCAAGTCCCCAATCTTTCTCCCACAGTCGTCAACGCCCTCCAAGGTTGCAAGCCCATCATCATCCCGCTCCTCGCAGACCTCCTTCCGCTGGGTGCGGCAATCATCGTGTACCCCGCCGGGGAAGAAATCACAGAAGCCCAAATAACACTCGCCCAACAGGTTTTACCCCAAATTTCTCTGGCGGTTGCCAAGGCCCGCCTGCTCTCCTCTGAACAATTACAATTGGCAGAAACAGGCCGAACCAATCAACTATTGACGGCCTTGAGCCACATGGCAGCCAAGGTTGCTTCCGCAAATGATATTGAAACCATTTTTTCCACCCTGGGCGATGAACTGGAATCCATCGGGATCTTCTGCCTGGTAGGACTGAGGGACCCTCTCACGAATTTAATCGCCATCCGTTATTTTTCACCCCTCCATCCCATCCCGGAAAAATGGCAACGCTTTTTCACCGTATTCGATACTTTTGACCCTTCTTATCCACTCTTCCATTCCATTGTGGAGCAACGCAGCCCGGTCTACCTGGTGGATCCCATCCCCATGGTGGAAACCTTACTCTCTCGTTTTCCCCAGAGCATTGCCAGCCAGCTCACCCATCTCATTGGTTTTCACAGCGGCACACAGGCCATCTGCCTCCCCTTGATTGCAGATGAAAACGTCATGGGGATCATCACATTGTGGGGAGATGACTTGCGTGAATCGGACCAGGCGGCTGCGGTTTTGTTTTCCAGCCAGGTGGCAATTGCCATTCAAAAAGCGCGTTTGATCTCGGAAATTCAGCAGATGGTCATTACAGATGAACTGACCGGCGTCAAAAACCGCCGCGGCCTGTATGAGAAAGGCCAGCAGGAAGTTGAACGGGCCCGGCGGTTTAACCACCCGCTCTCCCTCCTCTTTGTGGATGTGGATTATTTTAAAACGATCAATGATCAGTTCGGCCATAACACCGGAGATGAACTTCTTCAACAAATTGCCCTCCGTATCCGCGAAAACGTACGGGACGCAGATTTGATCGGGCGGTATGGTGGCGATGAATTTTTGATTCTCCTGGTGGAAAGCGATCTCGAGGCTGCCCTCACCATTGCCAGCCGGCTTCTCGAAAGCATCAACGAATTCGCCTTCGAGACATCTGCAGGTCTCATTTCCGCCACATTAAGCATCGGGGTGGCAGAATTAAACGATCTGGATGCGGATTTCGAAAGCCTGATCATCCGCAGCGACCAACTCCTCTACCAGGCCAAAGAGACCGGGCGCAACCGCATTGTCTCCTAGCCAGCATTTCTCATGAGAACCAGATTATAAAAACATTCTTCGCATTGAAAATCCAGTATAATCTTCAACCTGATGATAAAGATGTTAAGGTGACCTGTTGATGACTCGCCTCTCACGCCGCGACTTTCTTAAACTCTCCGGGCTTAGCCTGGCTGGCCTGGCTTTCCGGCCGTTCTTTGGCGCCAACCAGGCGACCGATTATGGCAGCCTGGGCCGGGTGGCGATCTTTTCGGTCTCGGTCTACAAAGAACCCTGGGATAAAAGCCAGATCGTCTTCCAACGATACCGGGATGACCTGGTGAATATTTACGAAGAAGTGATCAGTGAAAAAGGTCCTGGCTATAACCCGCTCTGGTATCGGGTCTGGGGCGGTTATATTCACAGCGCCCATATTCAACGCGTGCAGGTGAATCTCAACCCTATTCTCCCCGGCCTGCCGGAAAAAGGTCAACTGGCGGAAGTCACGGTGCCCTTCAGCCAGGCACTGCGCTATAACCCTTATAGCGGCTGGCAGCCCGTCTATCGGCTGTATTATGAATCCCTCCAATGGATTACGGGTATTGAGGAAGGCCCGGATGGCGAACCCTGGTATAAGCTGAGGGATGAGTTATTATCCGTTGAATATCATGTCCCGGCGGTTCACTTACGGCCTGTCCTCCCGGAAGAATATAGCCCGCTCTCAACTGAGGTCCCGCCAGAGAAAAAACGAATTGAGATTTCCCTTGCCCGGCAAATCCTCACTGCCTACGAAGATGGCAAAGTTGTCTTTG
>CALESS010000189.1 GCA_937907495.1 uncultured Anaerolineaceae bacterium | reverse complement strand
TGACCCCTGAAGTAGCTGCCCGGGTTACCGATGCCTTCTATACGACCCGCACTACCCGTAAAGTCGGCCTGGGGCTGCCCCTGCTCAAGCTGGCTGCAGAATCTTGCAACGGCTTCCTGGAAGTGAAATCGGAAGTTGGCAAAGGTACACAGATCACCATCCAGTTTCAACGCAGCCACATTGACCGGATGCCGCTGGGAGATCTGGCAACCACCTACCTCACTCTGTTGACCACCTCTCCTGAGATACACTGGTGGTTTGGGTACAGCCTGGATGAGCAAGTGTTCGAGTTTGATGATCAGGAGCTTAAGGAATATCTGGATGGTATTCCTCTCACGGAGCCAGGTGTGCTTACATATATTCAAGAGTTGTTCCACTCCGGAGTAAATGAGTTGCAACCCTCCGGACTCAATTGAAAAACCATAATATTTGAGGAGATCGTAATGGCCCCAATTAAGAGCTTGGAAGACCTTCAACGGGTTCGCGATGAAGCCCTGGAAAAACGCCGGGTGAAAAGTGCCTCCGGGCAAACCCAGGTAATTGTCGGCATGGGTACCTGCGGGATTGCCGCCGGCGCTCGTGATACGATGAAAGCCATCCTGGAATACATTGAACACTCCGGTCTGACCGGCGTTATTGTGACCCAGACGGGCTGTATTGGTCTGTGCGAACAAGAACCGATTGTCCAGGTAGTCATCGGCGACCAGCCAAAAGTCACTTATGGCAAGGTTAACGCAGAAACTGCCCGCCAAATCATGCGTGAGCATGTGGAAGAGGGCAAAGTGGTTGATTCTCATTCCATTAACCTGTAAACCACGCCCTCATTGGAGATTTCAGGTCGGATAATGAAATATTTTCGTTCGCACGTCTTATTATGTGTAGATCCTGAGTGCTTAAAACACGGCGCCCATGAAGTGATGGACGCCTTGCAAGATGAGCTGGTTGCCGAAGGTTTGATCAATGAAGTCCAGGTTTTAGAGACCTCGCGCATCGGTGGCTGCTCCAATGGCCCGGAGATCATGGTTTACCCGGAAGGGATTCATTATGCCAATTTAACGGTGGATGACATCCCCTACCTTGTCGAAGAGCACTTTCTCAAAGGTCGGGTCGCCCAGAAACTGGTCATGCCGATTGAAAAAGTGGTGGATGAAGAACTTTCTGCACCCACCCACAAAGAGATTCGCATTGTACTGCGCAACTGCGGTGTGATTGACCCGGAAAACATCGAAGATTACATCGCCGAGGATGGTTACATGGCGCTGGCAAAATGCCTCACCGAGTACACGCCTGACCAGGTCATCAGCACCGTCCTGGAATCCGGCCTGCGTGGTCGGGGAGGGGCTGGTTTTCCAACCGGAAAAAAGTGGCAGCTGGCGCGCAACAGTCCGGACTTCCCCAAGTACCTGGTCTGCAACGCCGATGAAGGCGATCCGGGGGCGTTTATGAACCGGCGGGTGCTGGAAAGTGACCCTCATTCCGTCATCGAAGGGATGGTCATCGCCGCCTATGCAATTGGTGCCAGCCAGGGTTACATCTACTGCCGGGCAGAATATCCAATTGCCGTCCGCACCCTGAATATTGGTATCCGCCAGGCCCGCGAGATGGGTCTTTTGGGTCACAACATCCTCGGTACCGATTTCTCCTTTGATCTCGAAGTCCGTATGGGAGCGGGTGCTTTTGTATGTGGTGAAGAGACAGCCCTCATGTCCTCCATCGAGGGCAAACGGGGTGAACCCCGCCCCCGCCCCCCCTTCCCGGCACAGCGTGGTGTATTTGGCAGACCAACCAACATCAACAACGTGGAAACCTATGCCAATATTCCTCAAATTATGTTGCGCGGTGCAGAATGGTATGCCAGCATGGGTACAGAGAAGAGCAAAGGCACAAAAACCTTTGCCCTGGCAGGGGATGTGAAGCATACCGGCCTGGTGGAAGTACCCCTCGGTTTATCCCTGCGGGAAATCATCTACGATGTTGGCGGTGGCATCAAAGACGACAAACCCTTCAAAGCCATCCAAACCGGCGGCCCCATGGGTGGGTGTCTGCCCGAGGAATACCTCGATCTGCCCATTGATTACGAAGCCCTGGCTGCAGCCGGCTCCATTATGGGTTCTGGTGGCCTGGTAGTGATGGATGATGAAACCTGCATGGTGGATATCGCTCGTTTCTTCATGGAATTCACACAGGATGAATCCTGTGGCAAATGTGTTCCTTGCCGGGTGGGAACCCGCCGCATCCTGGAAATTTTGCAGCGCATCTGTAATGGCGAGGGCAAGGAAGAGGATCTTAACACACTTGATGAACTTTGCGCCGAGATCAAATCCACCAGCCTCTGCGGCCTCGGACAGGGCGCGCCCAATCCCGTGGAATCTACCCTCAAACACTTCCGGGCGGAGTATGAAGCCCATATCCGCGAGAAACGCTGCCCGGCAAAAGTTTGCAAAGCCCTCATTCGCTATGACATCCTGGAAAGCATCTGCACCGGATGTACTGTTTGCGCCCGAAATTGCCCGGTTAACGCCATTAGCGGTGAGCGGCGTCAGGCGCATCACATTGACCCCGATGTCTGCATTCGGTGTGGCATCTGTATGCAGGTCTGCAACTTTAATGCGATTGAGATCAACTAAATTTTTATCCGGCTCATCAAAAACTGGAGGAGGAGCATGACGATTACTGCGAATAACACCCAATCCGTGGCGGAAGTAGTTCGGGCTGCCCTGGAACGCCATGGGTTAGTCAAAGATGAACTCATCCCGATTCTCAATGAGGTCAACCAGGTTCTCGGTTATCTGCCGGCAGAAGCGCTCGAATTGGTTGCCCAGGAGATGAAAGTTCCGCAAAGCCAGCTTTTCTCGGTGGCCAGTTTTTACAACATGCTCTCCACCAAGCCCCGCGGCCGGCATGTCATCCAGTTCTGCGAAAGTGCCCCCTGCCACGTGGTCGGTGGACGACAGGTTTTTGAAACCCTGAAAAGAGAACTGAAATTGGAATCCGGCGAAACATCCACCGATGGAAAATGGACCCTCGTCACCACCTCCTGCCTGGGGGTTTGCGCCGTCGGTCCGGTACTCATTGTGGACAATGACATTTTTGGCAATGTTACCCCTGCCCAGGTTCCTGATATCCTGGCGCGTTATCACTAGGAGGATCAACTCATGAAAGCTGTCCGCTCAATGGTTCTTGTCTCAAGCGATCCTCAAAGCATGGAACGTGGAGCCCAGGAAGTATTCGATCGCTTACAATCCGAAATTCAAGCCTTTCATCTCGAAGATGAAATCTCCATTACCATGGTAGGCGATGTGGGTCGTCACGATGCCACCCCCCTGCTCATCGTCTACCCGGAAGCAGTTATCTATGGCCCGGTTACTCCGGATGATGTCCACTTTTTGGTAGAGGAACATCTCTATAAAGGCCGTATCGCCTCGAACTTACAGGCACCGGCCCGCGAGTTGACCGGTCGCATCGCCTGGATTAGTGCACGCAAAGGCACACTTCCGGCTGAACACCGCATTGTCCTGGAACGAGCAGGCCTGATAGACCCGGACAGCATTGATGACTACATCGTCCACGAAGGTTATCAGGCTCTCGGAAAAGTTCTTACGGAAATGACCCCTGTCGAACTCATCGCCGAAATCGAAAAATCTGGTCTGCGCGGCCGTGGCGGCGCAGGCTTCCCGACCGGCACCAAGTGGCGCTTTGTCTCCAAAGCAGCCGGAAATCCAAAATATGTGATCTGTAATGCGGATGAAAGCGAACCTGGAACCTTCAAGGACCGCCTGGTACTGGAGGGCGATCCCCACAGCATCCTGGAAGCAATGGCGATCGCAGCTTATGCAGTCGGTGCATCCGAAGGTTATATTTACGTCCGGGGAGAGTATCGCCTGGCCCAGGAACGCCTCAAAACCGCCATTCACCAGGCACGGGAAATGGGACTCCTCGGAGAGAATATCTTTGGATCTGGTTTTTCGTTTGATATCCACGTTCATTCCGGCGCTGGGGCTTATATCTGTGGTGAAGAAACTGCCCTGATCGAATCCATCGAGGGTAAGCGCGGCGAACCCCGCCCCCGTCCCCCTTATCCCACCACCAATGGCTTGTGGGGCAAACCAACCCTCGTCAACAATGTGGAAACGCTGGCGAACATTCCTGCTATTGTGCGCCATGGGGCCGCCTGGTATAAGGCCATCGGTACACCCTCCAGCCCGGGCACCAAGGTGTACACGGTCATGGGCAATGTCAACAATACCGGCCTGATTGAAGTCCCCATGGGAATTACCCTGCGGGAAGTCATTTCCATTTACGGCAAGGGTATGAAAAACGGCTCCAGCTTTAAGCTGGCTCAAACCGGTGGCTCCAGCGGTTCGATCATCCCTGCCAGCCTGCAAGATACTCCCATGGACTTTGACTCCTTCTCCAAAGCCGGCGTTGCCCTGGGTTCAGGTGCTTTGCTGATTTGTGATGAAGATACCTGCGTGGTTGACCTGGCAAAAGTTCTTATTAACTTCTTCCGCTTTGAATCCTGCGGAAAATGCAATCCCTGCCGCATTGGCAACCAGCGCTCCTTTGAGATTCTCACCAATATTTCCGAAGGCCGCGGCACACTCTCTGACCTTGATTTCCTGCAAATGTTGTCCGATAACATGACGCTGCTTTCTAACTGTGGCCTGGGCCAAACCGCCGGCACGCCCTTGCGGGATATCCTCAAATACTTCCGCGCCGAAGTGGAAGCCCACATTCGCTTGAAAGTCTGCCCGGCTGGCATCTGTCCGATGACCGAAAAAGAGCCGGTTCATTAAACTCATTTGAAATTTTATGGAGTCTGATCAATGATTAATCTAACAATTGACGGAAAAACAATCGAAGTCACTGAAGGAACCACCGTCTTACGGGCAGCTGAACAGGCCGGTGTATTCATCCCCACCTTGTGTGACCA
>CALESS010000188.1 GCA_937907495.1 uncultured Anaerolineaceae bacterium | reverse complement strand
CAGGGCGGAAGGATTCCGTACCAGTACCCCTTGACCCACGGCTTTACTGATAGCCACCGAAAGGGCCAGCGGAGTCGCCAACCCGAGGGCACAGGGGCAGGCCACCACCAACACCGCTACGGCAGCCAGAATGCCTCTTTCCAATGGGTAACCTGCTGCCAGCCAGCCCCCCAGGGCCAGGATGGCGATCCCCAGAATGCCAAAGGTAAAGTATGTTGATATGCGATCTGCCAGGCGTTGAATGGGCGGTTTTGCGCTGAGCGTTTCGTTCACAAGCTCAT
Source organism: uncultured Anaerolineaceae bacterium (assembly GCA_937907495.1). GTDB lineage: Bacteria > Chloroflexota > Anaerolineae > Anaerolineales > Anaerolineaceae > CALESS01. The sequence goes on along the minus strand of CALESS010000188.1, from coordinate 1,602 downwards.
TGATTTGTGACAGGCGGGTTTGAACTGGCAGAGCACTGACGCTGGCGGTCAATACTCCTTCTCTCAACAGTGTGCCGGCAAATACAGCCTCTGTGGCAGCTTTTTTCACCAGGCGTGCTTCTCCCGTGAGCATGGCTTCATCCACTTCCCCTTCACCCTCAAGGATGACCCCATCGGCGGGAATTTGCTCCCCTTCGCGAATCCGAATGACATCTCCAATGTGCAATGTCCTTGCCTGGATTTTCTCCCACTTCCCCGCCTGCTGCCGCCAGGCAAATTCTGGTTGCAAGCGTAAAAGGCCATGTAAATCTTTGCGCGCCTGGGCTCCTCCGACTGTTTCTAAATATCGTCCAAACAGGATAAAGCTCGTAATCATGGTGACGGAATCAAAATATGTTGTGCCATGCCCGGTGAGTGTAATATAGACACTATATCCATAGGCTGCCAGTACACCCAGGCTGACCAGGGTATCCATAGTGGCCGTTTTTGCAAGCAGTGCTCTCCAGGCACCGCGCAAAAATGTAAGACCACCAAAAAAGAGCACCGGAGTAGCCAATGCCCAGACCACATACTGAATCTGGCGCACATTCCTGGAGTCAAATTGGCCCAGGGAATAGAGCGGATAGAGCTGTACCAGGTAAAGCATCATTACCTGCATGCCGAAGGCCACCGCGGCGATCAATTGTAGGGAGATGCGCTCTTGAATTCGTTCTTCTTTTTTCCCTTTGGCACTGGAACTGATTTGGGCACGGTAGCCGAGGGGATTGAGCTGCGTTAGCAGCGCTTGAGGATCAGCCACTGCCGGATCAAATTCAATTCTGCCCCGCTCGGCGGAAAAGCTGATATCCACTGCCCGGATGCCCGGCTGACTGCGCAAAATACGCTCCGCAGCCAGGGAGCAACCCGGACACCACATACCCTCGATGCTGAAGAATGCGCTCTCCGCTGGCTTTCTGACCAACTCCTTAATTTTTGACCCGGTAGGCTGGTCGAATTGGGGCAGAACTTGCTCCAAAAGGTCATTTTCACTGGCAACTTCATAAACCCGCGCACACCCCTGGCAACAAAAATGATAGCTTTGCCCTTGCACCTCGCGTTCAATGGGGGGGTTGGGCAGCGGCAGACCGCAGAGGGCGCAATTTTTTATGCCGGTTACCAAATCATTACCTTGCCCAGCATCAGATGTTTGGTTAAGCCCCAGGCAGAAGTGCCACGCAAGATGAGCTGAACCCCCACTGCCATTACCAACACCCCAGAAATTCGCATCAATACCTGGCGAACTTTCCACCCTGCTATGCCAGCGCCCGCTCCAAATATTAACAAAGCGGGCAGGGTTCCCAGGCCAAAAACGATCATCCCCAGGGCGGAGCGACCGGCGCTGCCGGTGCTGGAGGCGAGCAGTAAAGCGCTATATACCAAACCGCATGGTAGAAAGCCGTTCAGGGCACCCAAAAGAAGAATGGCTGCCCGTTGAGGCAGGCGCATTACCTGGCGCAAAAGGGCGCGCCAGGTTTTATCCAAAGGTTGTAACGCCGGTAGGCGGAGAAATCCGATTAACGTCAGGCCAAGGAAAATGATACTGATACCAAAAAGAATACTTAG
>CALESS010000187.1 GCA_937907495.1 uncultured Anaerolineaceae bacterium | reverse complement strand
ACCGTACCCGGCCCGGGCGCACTTCGGGGATACACGCGACCCCTCCAAAAAAGTGGGGGAAGTGTATCACCGGCCTGATATCATCATCAGCTACCTGAATGACAATCCGGAGAATACCCTGGTGGTGGAAATTGTGATGCCGATTAGCGGAACACTGCGCATTAACCCGATGTTCCGGCAGGCAATTCACGAGGCGGGGACGGAAGAACAGCGGGAAAGTTGGAAGGCTTACCTGGAGCGGGCAGACCTGTTCATCAAATGCCTGCAACAGCGAAATAACACCATGGAACGCTTAATGCGGCGGCTGGTCAGTTTGCAGCGGGATTTCATTATCCGGGGTGAGAAGTATTTGGTGCCGGTCACCCGGTTCCAGATTTCAACCGAGTTGGAAGTCCATGAATCCACCATTTCGCGGGCGGTCGCGGGGAAGGCAGTACAATTACCCAATCGCCGGATAATTCCCTTATCTTCGTTTTTTGACCGCAGCCTGCCGGCTCGGATGGTTCTCAAGGAGATTATTGAAAGTGAAGCCCATCCTTTGAGTGATGCTGAGATTATGGATCTGCTGGCGGAGCGGGGTTTCCCGCTGGCCCGGCGGACCGTTGCCAAATATCGCTCATTGGAAGGGATTTTATCCGCTCAAATGAGGAAACCCATCTTAAGGGAGATATGAATCGAAACGCCCCGAACTCCAATCGTGTGACGCAATCAATCAAAGTTCCCGCCTGGGAAATCCTATCCACGATGATCAACCAGCTTCCGCAGGAAGCCGTGGTGGTGGATGCGCGCCGCGGACGTGCCCTGCTGGCAAACCAGGCTTTCCTGGACCTCTGTAGTTTGGACGCCAAAGACCTCAGCACAAAGGCCCTGGCGGAGGTAATGTCAGGTCTGGAATGGGTGGCTTCCTATCAGCAGGGGCAATGGGTGGAACTGGGGCCAAAGAAAATTCAGCGCCGGATCCAAACCCTGGCGGTGGATGAGAAGGATGAGTTTTTCCTGGCGTTGCTTTCTCAACCTGAGGCAGAAGAATCCCGGGTAGCAGCAGTGGATGTTGCAGAAAATTACAAGGAATTATTGCAGCTTTCCGAGGCAGCCAGCCTGGAAGAATGTTATGAAATTGCATTGAGAGCATTGAAACGGTTTACCAATGCAAAATTACTGGCTATTTACCGGGCGGAAGGGGAATTTCCGCGCTTTGTAAAGGTGGCAGATTCCCCCGCCGATAGTGATTACCCGAAAACGGTGGCGGCTGTACAAAGCCTGATGCAGGAAGGCACCCACCTTTGGACCTGTGGCAACCGTACCAGCAACGAATTGCAGCGCTCCGCCATGCGCGCAGGGTGGAAGTATCTAGCCATACAGATGATCGGCCAGCCAGGAACTGGATTGGGGTTGCTTGCTGCGGCGGATGGTGAAAACGAACCCCCGGAAAATTTACGGGCTTCGCTGGAGGTCGTCGGGCAGGCACTGGGTGGAGCGATTCAGTCTTTCCTGTTGGTCAGTCATTTACGGGAGGAGTTAAGCGCCACCCATCACCAGCTCTTATTCCGCCAGCATATGTATAAAAATTCACCGGAAGGTGTGTTTCTGCTGGATGCGGATTTGAATATCCTGGAATGCAATCCGGCAGCAGAGTGGATGCTGGGTTACTCCTCCACGGAAATTTTCCACAAACCGATCGAAAGTGTGCTGATTGGCCCGGATTTAATGCTGGCTTCGCTGGACGCAGCCCGTAAGGGCATCCCCACCCACAACTCCGGGGTCATCCACCTCAACCGCCGGGAAGGGGATACGTTGAGCGCCCAGTTGCAGATGCTCCCAATTCAGGATGGCGAGACTGTGGCTGGGGTGGTGGTGTTTGTGCAGGATGTGAGTGAAAACGA
>CALESS010000186.1 GCA_937907495.1 uncultured Anaerolineaceae bacterium | reverse complement strand
GCCGAATCACCCTGAACGAGTATAAGGAAAATTACGACATCGCCCGCCTGATCGGCGCCGCTCCGGGGCTGATCGGTCACGACCGCCAGGGGGTGCTGTTTCAATTCACCGAAGGCCATCCCCAGGGATTGTTCCTGCTGGATGAGGTGGAAAAAGCCCATCCGGAGATCCAGGATTTCTTCCTGCAGATTTTTGACAAGGGAGAAGCCATTGACAGCCGCGGCCGCAAGGCAAATTTCCGCCCTTATTTGTTCATCCTCACCGCCAACATCGAGAGTGCCAGCGAAAAAGGCGCATCCCTCGGCTTTGCCACCGGGGCGGCTGCCGCCAAAGGCAAGCCGCGCCGGGAAAAGCGCTCGGCAGCCCTGGCACGCGCCTTCCGCCCGGAGTTCCTCGGCCGCTTGGACCGCATTGTAACCTTCGGCCCGCTCCGAGAGGCGGATTACCGCGAGCTGCTGCTGAAATCGTTGACCAGGCTGGGCGCGGGGACGTTGGCTGAGTACGGGGTGCAGATCGGCATGGACGAGGACAGCCAGAACGCTTTTGCTGCGGCGTGCGCGGCCCAGCCGGATGGAGCGCGCGGCTTCGAGCGGTTATTCCAACACGCCCTGGCTGTGCCCCTGCGCGAGTTCCTGGCGGAAGGATATGAGGGCAAAACCCTGCTCATCAGCTGGGATGGAGAAACGGCCAGCTTTGGTGGGTAGTAAGCCTGGCTTCTCCCATCCTCAGGGCAGCTTCCCGGTGAGAAAAATAATGATTTAGGCGAACCCCCATGGGGCCAGCCCATTGTGCAACCCGCAGCCACGGATCACGTATATAGGGGTAGATGGATACTCATGGAAAGATGGATGAAAAGGTGATCCGAATGAATACGGAAGCAAACGAATACAAGCAGGAAACTCGCAAGCACAGGAGCAGTCACAGCCGCGGTGCCTCGGAGGCTGTCTACGGATTGGGAATGATCGGCGCCTGGGTTTATTTCATCAGCACTGCCACCACCTTCTGGTTGGGTGTACTTGGTTTTCTCAAAGGCATCGTTTGGCCAGCCTTTGTGGTCTTTGAGATCATGAAGTTTTTGAATATGTAAATATCCCAAAAACAAAAATTGGTGGAAATCAACCAGGTTTCCACCAATCCCATTTCTTCATATCATCCTACAAACCGGTTTCTAATTTAGCCAGGCTGCGCGGCGGGCGGCAGCCAGTTTCGGCCCCAGTATATGCTGCAAGAGGGCAATTTCGCGGCCCAGCAAGCGCTGGATGTGGGCCAGCAAATCCTGCGAATCCCTGGCTTCAAGCAGGGGTTGCTTCTCGCGGGCGGGGATTTGCAGCAGGGCCGCCATCATGTACAGGCTGGCTAAAGGATCTTCCGGCAGCTCCAACTCCCCAATTTCAACAACCTCCGGTTCGGCGGCATGCAGCAGGGCCAGGTAACGCAACATCGCCGGGCGCAGGCTGCGCATGGTCTGCAACAGGTGAAGCGTGCGTGGATGCTCGATCAGGTCTATCTCCACCATCCCCGTCAGGTAAGGCTGGTCATGGCGCAGGGAATGAATCTGAAAACGCTCATCTCCCAGGGCTACCAGGTTCATCCGCCCATCCTCCAGCGGCTGCAGATGGATGATGCGCGCCGTGCAACCGACCCGGTATGGTTCCGCCAGGGCTGCACCGGCTTCCACGCCGCGGCGGATCATCACCACGCCAAAGGGGCGGCCGGTCTCAATGCAGGTATGAATCATCTGCCGGTAACGCGGTTCAAAGATATGTAAATGGATGGGAGTACCTGGAAACAGAACCGTTTCCAACGGAAAAAGGGCCAATTCAAACATAATGGAATCATTCTACCCGAAACCGGGCCAGATTCCAGCGGGTGTATAAGCTCGGGGAAACACCGCCCCGCAAGGTAAAAAGGCTGCTGACTAGCGCAGGTACTGGCTGATCATGAGCGAGGATGGGGCAGCCTCCACCAGGCAGGGCGGGTTGGCGCTGGCATCACTGCTCACCACCAGGCTGCCGCTTTCCAGGCCGAAGCGGATATCAATAGCCGGGTGAGGGTCGCCGCACCAATTGCTCCAGATGAGGAAGACTTGCACCATTCCATCCGGGGGGATATCCACTGTTTCCGCCAGGAGGCGGGCGAAAGCCTCCGCTTGCGGGGTGGGGGCCAGGGTGGGCGCGCCGGGCGTGGTTGTAGGCTCGCACAGGAAGCAGGAATAGTAGGGATTGAGATCCAATGCCGTGGATTTTCCCGCCGCGAGCAGCTCCACTTTGGCCGGGTTGGGCAGGCGGCAGGCAACCGCCGAGGTATTGATGAGCTTCAGATTAAACGTGATACTACCAGTGGCCGCATCCGTCTGAGAGGTGCCAGTCAGGTCTTGTGGGCGGCAAAATGGCACATCCGGGGAGGGCGTGGGGCTGGGAAGGGCGAGCGTGGGCAGCGGGCGGGTTGCCGTGGGAGCGGGCCGAGTGTGGGTAGGCAGCGGAGGCGGCGGTGTGGAGGTGGCAGTTACAACCTCTCCCCGTCCGCATCCAGTGAGCAGCACGAGCAGCAAGAGGAAAATCGGGAGACGTTTCATGGTTTGATTATACATCCGTCTCATCTCCATACTTCATTTGTTGA
>CALESS010000185.1 GCA_937907495.1 uncultured Anaerolineaceae bacterium | reverse complement strand
AGGAACACCTTGCTGCCCGACATTTCCTCGATCTCCTTGCGGGCATGGGTGCCGATCTGCTTGAGCATGGCTCCGCCCTGGCCGATTACGATCCCCTTGTGCGACTCGCGCTCTACGAAGAGTGTGGCGGCAATATAGGTCATCTCGGCACTGCGTTCCTTGTATTCGTCAATCCGCACGGCAATGGCATGGGGGATCTCTTCGCGCAGGTTCAGCAGGGCTGCCTCGCGGATCAGGTCGGCGGCAATCTCCCGTTCATACAGGTCGGTGATTTGCTCCTCATCATAGAACGGCTCACCCGGTGGCAGCAAGGCAATCAGCGCTGCCAGCAGGGCGTCCACGCCGATGCGGGTGGTGGCAGAGATGCGGAAGATCTGGGCCGAGGGCAGCAGAGCGGAGTACAACTGGCCGCGGGCCTTCACGTCTGCCGCCTTCAACAGGTCGGCTTTGTTGAGGACGAGAAAAACCGGCGGTGAGGAAGGCAGAGCCGCCAGCTTTTCGGCAACCAGGCGGTCTTCCTCGCCGGGGTCTTCATCCACAGCCACCAGCCACAAAATCACATCCGCATCTTGCAGGGTGAGCGAGGCGATGGCGTTCATATACTCCCCCAGGCGATGCACAGGTTTGTGCAAGCCGGGAGTGTCCATGAAGATCACCTGCGCCTGGCTGGTGGTGAGGATTGCGAGTTGTTTGCGGCGCGTGGTCTGCGGACGGGGCGAGACGGCGGCTACCTTCTGGCCGAGCAGGCTGTTGACCAGCGTGCTCTTACCGACGTTTGGCCGCCCGACCACGGTTACGAAACCGGCGCGAAATTCATCTGTCATAAGATATTCTCCGGGAGAAGCTTGTGAATCCAGCGCAGCAGGAAGCGCGGTGGATTGTTGACCATCCAGACGCCGCTGATGATGAGGGCGGCGCCCAGGAAAAGTTGCCATTTGAGCGGCTCGTTGAGGAAGAGGATGCCCAGCAGCATGCCGATCAGCGGAAAGGTGTAGGTTACCAGCGTGCTGCGGGTGGGGCCAATGGAGTTGAGCAGGGAGAAGAAGATCAGGGTAGCCATGGCTGTGCCCACCAGGCCGAGCCAGGCCAGCGCCAGCCAGGTGATCGGCAGGCGCGGCAGGTGAAGGAGCGTCTGCTCCGTCAGGGCACTTGCCGGCAGCATGATCATCCATGAGAACAGCGATTGACCAAACGCCTGGGCTGCCGGGCGCATCCCGGTGGTGGTTTTACGGGCAAAGACGGCGCTGGCGCCATAAAAGGCCGCTGCCAGCAGCATGGCACCGATGCTCACCAGGTTGTTGGAACCCAGGCCGAGCTGGTCAGAGACCAGCACAATCACCCCGGCAAACCCCACCACCAGGCCCAGCACCTTGGGGAGGGTCAGGCCGTCCTCCGGCAGAAAGACTGCCGCCAGCAAAATGGTGAAGAGCGGCACGGTGGCGTTGAGAATGGAAGCCAGCCCGGAGGTAATGGTGCGCTCTGCCCAGGAGATGAGCACGAAAGGCAAGGCTACATTAAACAGGCCGAGGAATGCCAGGGCCAGCCAGCCGCGGGCGCGCGGCAGTTCCGGGCGGATAATGAAAAACGCCACCAGCAGCCCGGCCAGGGCAAACGAGGCCCGCAGAAAGACCAGCGAGAACGGGCCAATCTCCTGCCCGGCGATCTTAATCCACAGGAAGGATGAACCCCAGGCCAGGGCCAGGACAAGGAATTTGAGCCAGTTCTTAAGGGACAAGCAGCGCGCCCTCCATCTTCAACAGCCAGGCCTTGGTCGGAATGCCGCCGGGGCCGCCATAGCCGCGGAAATGACCATCCGCACCCATTACGCGGTGGCACGGAATGATGATTGGCAGCGGGTTGCGGGCATTGGCATTGCCCACGGCCCGCGCCGCGCCCGGTGTGCCGAGGGCCTCCGCCAGTTGGCCATAGGTGCGCACCTCGCCATAAGGAATTTGCCAGACCAGGCGCAACACTTTGGCCTGGGCCGGAGGCAGGCTGGCCCAATCCACGGGCAGGTCAAACACCTGGCGGCTGCCCCGCAGGTATTCCAGCAATTGCCGGGCGCCTGCCGCGGCGATGTCCTGGCCGGGTGCCTCCACCGTTTGCGGGGGCAGTTCACCCTGGGAGGCGAAACGCAGCCCCAGCAGCCCATCCGCCGAGGCCAGCAGGGCCATGCGGCCAAACGGCGCGGCTTCACAATGGGTAACGGCAGTCGGGTTCATGGGGGAGAGTATATCATAGCGGCCGGGGTTGGGCAGGGAGATCCGCAGACGACCCAAAGGGTGGCCGGCATCTCTTTTTATGACTGGCGAAAAAAAATGTGGCGGTCGTTGGACCGCCACATCGCTTGGGAGGGGAGATCACCAGCAGTGGCTAGATTTTTTTGGCAATATCTTCCCGGGCACGGGCGAGAAAATCCGCCACCGGCATCGCTCCGGGGTTTTCACCGTTTCGCAGGCGCAGGGATACTTCCTGGTTCTCAATTTCTTTATCGCCAATCACCAGCATATATGGAATCTTCTGGTTTTGCGCATCGCGGATCTTGGCGTTCATCCGTTCGGAGCGCTCATCCACCGAGGTGCGCAAACCAGCCTTGCGAAGTTGGGCGCCGACTTGCTGGGCGTACTCCACATGCCGGTCGGCAATCGGAATGACCGCCACCTGGATGGGGCTGAGCCAGGCCGGAAAGGCCCCGGCGTAGTGTTCAATCAGGACACCGAAGAAGCGCTCCAGGCTGCCCAGCAAGGCCCGGTGAATCATGTAAGGGCGGTGCGGCTGACCATCCTCGCCGATGTAGGTCAGGTCAAAGCGTTCCGGCTCGTTGAAGTCAAATTGGATGGTGGAGAGCTGCCATTCCCGCCCGATGGCGTCCTTGACTTTCAAATCAATCTTCGGGCCGTAAAATGCGCCGCCGCCGAGATCCACATCGTATTCAATGCCCTCGCGCTTTAAGGAATCTTCGAGGGCAGCTTCCGCCGCCAGCCAGAGCGCCGGGTCTCCAACCGATTTCTCAGGCTTGGTGCTCAGGTAAGCATGAATATCGCTGAAGCCAAAGGAACGCAGAATATGCAGGCTAAACCCGAGAACAAAGTCAATTTCGCCGGGCATTTGGTCTGGACGGCAGAAATGATGCGCATCATCCTGGGTGAAACCACGCACGCGCATTAAGCCATGCAGCACTCCGCTGCGCTCATAGCGGTAAACTGTGCCTTCTTCGGCGTAGCGAAGCGGTAGATCGCGGTACGAGCGCAGAGAGTTTTTATAGATATAGAGGTGGAAGGGGCAGTTCATGGGTTTGATGTAATATTGCTGGCCCTCGATGTCCACCGGCGAATACATGTTTTCTTTGTAGAACCCCAGGTGCCCGCTGGTTTCCCAAAGCTGGGATTTGCCAATGTGGGGGGTGTAGACGAAATCGTAGCCGTTGGCCTCGTGTTCCTCGCTCCAGAAGTTTTCGATGATCTTGCGGATTTTGCCACCTTTCGGGTGCCAGAGGATCAAACCCGCGCCGATCTCCTCCTGGATGCTGAAGAGATCCAGGTCGTGGCCGATTTTCCGATGATCACGTTTTTTGGCCTCTTCCAACCGCCACAGATAGTCCTTCAGCTCCTGCGGGGTACTCCAGGCGGTGCCGTAAATGCGCTGCAGCATCGGGCGTTTTTCATCCCCGCGCCAGTATGCGCCTGCCACAGACATTAATTTGATGGCAGCGGGATTGATCTGGGTGGAAATCTCGACATGCGGGCCGCGGCACAGGTCGGTGAAGCCGCCCTGGCTGTAGATTGAAATCTCGGGTTTTTCGGTAACCGGGTTGCCATCGTCATCCAGGGTTCCCGCTTCCAGCCCGGCAATCAGCTCCAGCTTGAAGGGTTGATCGTGGAAGATCTGGCGGGCTTCTTCGGCGCTGACCACCCGGCGCTCAAAATTCACTTTGGATTGGATGATACCCCGCATCCGTTTTTCGATACTTTCCAGGTCTTCCGGCGTCAGGGCGCGCGGCAGCTCGAAATCGTAATAAAAGCCGTCCTCGACGGGCGGGCCAATGGCGACCTTCCCTTCGGGGAATTTCTCCAGCACGGCCTGGGCCATAATGTGAGCCGCTGAATGCCGCACGCGGTAGAGTTGGGACTCTTCGTAGCGTTCTTTATTTTCTGACATCTTTTCCTCCAAAACCATACTTGTTGGTTAATAACAAAAACTCTCGTCCGTACTGGGGCGAGAGTCCAAGGACCGCGCGGTGCCACCCAGATTGATCCAATCCAGCGGATCATCTCTGCCGACCGATAACGGGGTCTGCCGTTCACCATACTCGGGGGGTTCACACCCTTTCCGGCTCATGCTCGCAGGGGGTTTTGGTCACGGTGGATCCGGGGAAGCTCTCAGCCCTGGCTTCCGCTCTCTGGGGGATAGTCTCCGTGATTACTCGTCCTGGTCAACGCATTGACATACGAATTAAGAGCATTATACCTCTTTTTGCAGGGGATTGGGAGGGGTTCGAAAAAGTTTTTTTGAATTGTCTTGAAAATATTCTGAAAAAAGAAGAGGCTGCCCTGAGAAGTTCTGGCAGCCTCTTGTAATCAGCGCACCGGGTCGTTCGCCAATTTTTAGAAAGCCTGCTCAGGCTTCCAAACTTTCCAGACCTTGCCTGCCAGATCGGGTCCGGGTTTCAAGGTGGCCTTGCCCGGCTGCCAGCCGGCAGGGGTCACCTCGCCGGTCGCCCGCACGTGCTGGAAGGCCTTGACCTGGCGGATCAACTCTGCCACATTCCGACCTACTTCGGGGGTCATCACTTCCATGGAACGGATCACAAAATCGGGATCAATCAGGAATCTGCCGCGGATATCCACCCCGGCTTCTTCATCGTACACGCCATAGACTGTGCCCACCCGCCCACCGGCATCGGAGAGTAACGGGAAAGGAACGCCACCCTCGATCATCTTCGATAATTCTTCTTCCTGCCAAATTTTATGGGAGAAGCGGCTGTCGGTGCTGATGGCAAAAACTTCCACCCCTAAAGCCTGTAATTCGCTGTATTTGACGGCAACTGCCGTTAATTCGGTCGGTCAGACAAAGGTGAAATCACCCGGGTAGAAGCAGACGACAATCCACTTCCCTTTGGAATCTGACAATTTAACATTTTTGAACCCACCATCCACAAATGCGCTGAGTTCAAAATCTGGAGCGGGTTTCCCCACACGTGCTTGAACCATTGAAACCTCCTTTTCCATCACTGGATTGGCCGCAGCAGATTCTGAAGCGGCAAGAATCGGCCCCTGGGTTGGCTTTACACAACCATCTGGTTTTTCAGGCATGTTACCTCCTTATGGAAATTTCCCGGCGCGAATAATACCTTATCATTCTGGTGAAATTGTCCTTCATTTAGTATAGCGCATTTTTCATCGTTAACAGGCGGGTTCCCCTCACCTGCGGGTTTTCAAAGAATTATTGGATAACGCCCACCCTCCCAAAGACCACCGCATCTACCACTTGCTTGCAGGCTTTACGGTCCGTTTCATCCGCCAGCGTTCCCTCCCAAGCAAAGGAAAGGGAGTTGTTGGACCAGCAGAAAAGCTGGCTGGAAAAACAGCTTGCAGCCATCCAGACCCGCCTGCGCGGAATGGATCAGTGAGAACTTAAGCATAAGCACAAGCCGGATGGTTTACCAGACCGCCCGGCTTGTTCTTCTATAATCAACCGCCTTATTCTGCCGGCGGCCAGGGAATATTCAAATACTTGGTGTAGCCGTGCTTTTCCACCAGGTAAACTCTGCCATAAGAAGGCTCATCACAACCGGGCTCATCCAGCACCGTGGCCTGGGGAGTGTAGGCTCCCACCGGCACAAAGGTCAACCGCCCACCCCGGCAGACCCAGGTTTCCAGCAGGTAGGGTTCCTGTCCGGAATCATCCCCGGCCCGCAGGACCAGCGGGCTCCAATTCACGGTGACCTGGCTGCCGCTGCGGCTGGCTGTAACCCAGGTTGGTCCGGCGTAAAATGGCGACCAGGGCCGGGTGATGGTCAACGGGTCAATTGGTTCCACCGTCAGGATATCCCCCTGCACATCCATCCACTTTAAATTCATCCAGCAGGGATTGGTGCCGCCAATGGCCCGCACCTGGATGTAGCCGGTATCTGCCATGTAGCCGATAATCTCCAACCGGCTGCCGCCAATGAGGGCATATTTGAACAGGTAGGCGTTGGAGGGGCCATAAAAGCACATCACCTGTTCCTGGTTCACAAAGCCGCGCAACACGGCGTAGGTGGGCTGGAGGGTGGGTGTGGGCGTGAAGCTGGGGGTGGGCGTCTCACTGGGGGTAAGGGTGGCAGAGGCGGTAAAGCTGGGCGTCAGGGTCGGGGTGAGCGTGGGGGTGTTGCTGGGGGTGAGTGTCGCCGAGGGGGGGGGGGTCAGAGTGGGAGCGGGAAGGGTGGAACTGGGGCTGGGGTTGGGCGTGACCGGGGTGGAACAGGCCGCCAGGCCCGGCAGCGCCAGAAGCAGCAGGCCGCAGAGCCAAATCACTGTCGTAGAGGAAGTTTTTGCTTTCATCATACCGGAAATTATATCAGCCGCAGTCTAATTTTTCTTCCTGCCCCTTCAGCAACCAGGGCAGCCGGGGTGGCTGCCCTGGTTCTAACTTGCAGGGTGTGGCTAAAATGCCGCGCTGGTTTATGGTCTGCCGTAATAGGCAGAGGGGAACCAGATATAGTCAAAGGGGTCCATCATGCTCCAGGAGGTGTCCAGCAGGATGGCTTCCTCGTACAGCACCTCGTAATCCTCTTTACCGTCCAGCCCCACCTGCCGCACTTCATAATCATCATAATTGGGGCCGGTGCTGACGGTGTAGAGCACCGTTTTTCCGTTGGCGCTAAACACCGCACTGACGATGCGCTGGATGTCATCGTCATCCAGGTCCACCTGGCCCTGCTTGCCCGTCAGATCGAGGGTGAATAAGACCCGGTCATCGCCGCGGTCTTCCTCACCGCTCAACAGCAGGGTGTGGCTGCGGGTATGCAGATTGAGGAATTGGATGGCACTCCAATCTTCGAGCAGGTAATCCCCTTCGTCGCTCCCCAGGCGGGCAGCAAACAGGTTGATCAGGCTATCCTGGTTTACAACCTCCACCAACAGGTAACCGCCATCCCCGGCGAGATACAGGTTGTTCACCCGCACCACGGCATCCGAAAAAATATCCGTTCGTCCGCTGCCATCTGTTTTGGCGCTGTAGAAAGTGACTTCTTCATCCCGTATATTGCGTTCCCGGATCAGGATCGTATCTTGGGCGGTGAGCAGGTAAAAGGACAACTCCTCCCCCTCGATGACGGTGACATCCTCGCCGCCTTGCATGGGATGAACCGCCAGTGTTTGCTGATCATCTTCATCGCCGGTCAGGTAGACCAGGTTCTCGCCGCTGCGGTCCAGTTGAGCCATCAGGCTGGCCCCGGAAGCCACCCGCTTTTGTTCTTGATCTGCGAAGGTGTAAAGTTCCAGTTCCCCTTTTTCGGTCTCCCCAATGAAGTAATAAGCACTGCCTTGCCAGGCGCTGCCCCAGGTGAGGATATTCTCAAAGGCTTCACTCTCTGCCAGCACCTCGCCGTTGCGGGTACTGATGAGACGAACCTTCTCCCGGTCGCCATCCTCCACCAGCAGGGAAATCCATGAGCCATCCCGGTTGATATCTACGGAAGTGGGGCGGATATTGGGCTCATCCTCCAGCAGGACGGTTTCGTTTTTCCCGTTGAGGTCGTAGCTGGTGAGGGTCAATTTCCCCCGGCTGGAAATATCGCTCACCAGGATCAAATTTCCGCTCCAGGAAATGGAACAACGATCGCCTTTGGCGGCCTGCCCGGCTTCCTGCCCATTCTGCGAAATGTAGCAGCGCTCACTGCTGCCGCGGTCTTCGTGGATGAAGAGGGTTTTACCATCCTCGAGGATGAGGGCATAAAAATCATCATCCCCTTCATACACGGGCTGCAAATCCTTCGGGTTGGGACGGGGGAAGTAGAGGCGTGTATCGCCATCCACCTGGTAGCCCAACACAAGTTGCTGGCTGCCCTGCAAAAAGCCGCTGTTCATCTCCGGGGCGCCCAGGGCGTGGAATTGCCCGTCGGGCAGGAGCTGATAGATGCCGCCATCCACCAATGTTCCGCCTTCCAGCATGGGCTCGGCATCTTTGAGGGGCTCCCCCAACTTGAGGGCATAGAGATCCATTTCCCCGGAGCGGGAAGGCAGGCCGAGTAAAATTTGGTTGCCGGCTGCCCCGCCCCCCAGCAGGTTGGCGGCCAAAACCACCCCCGCTGCCAGCAGGCCCAACACCACCACCCCGCCCACAATCAGCATCCAGAGCGGAAGTTTCTTCCAACTGGGGGCTGCGCTGACCGGGAAGGCCGGGGGGATAAATCCACCGCCGGGCTGGGGAATTTCTTCCACCGGGGTCGGTTCGGGTGGCGCCACCGACTCCGAGGGTTCCAGCGGTGCGGCCTCCGGCGGTTGGATGTCTTCGACTGGCTCCACTTCTGCCTGGAGCGCGGCGTTGGCTGTGCCACAATTCGGACAGAATTTGATGGCTTCTGAGATTTCAAAACCGCAATGGGTGCATTTCATGGGGTATCCTCCTGTGTGGGTCTGCGATCAGGCAAAACCACCCGGACTGGAATTCGAGCGCCGGGTAATTCAATTGTACGAATAATTTCCAAAAAGGCAACCACGCCGGGCAAATCATTGCCAAACCTGGAGCTTAGCCTGCCCTCCCCAGGAATGGGGCAAAACCGGCGGCGTCCTCCTACGCCTGTGAAGGGTCGAATCTCCTTGACATTAGAATTCGGTTAGCATATACTAAAAATCAAATAAGAGAACTGTGCCTGCCGCAGGTTTGGGGGAAAACATAGGCGAACTGGCACAATCGTTTGAAATTATGGCCTCTATACCATTGGAAAGGAGGATTCTCCTCACAAGGCAAGCACCAACCTGTTGCCACCCCAAAGGAAGTGATATGTCTGTATTTCATCAATCACATTCACCATCCATGTACCTATCCAAACTTTTTTAAATGGAGAATAAGATGAATTCGAAACTGTTTCGAATGTTTGCCATGCTGATCGTCATCTCGATGATCGTGACGCCTGTCTTCGCACAGGTGCCCGTTCCTCCGACGACCGGCCAGGCGACCGCTGGCGATAAATTCCAGGCGGTCTCCCCGGATCAGGTTATCAATCTCACTGAACCGGCTACGTATATTGTGTTCTTTGAAGGCTCCTCGCTGGTGGCTGCCGCGGGCGGCGCTGCCGGGCTGGATGCCAAAAGCCCCGACAGCCAGGCTTACCTCTCCACCCTGGCCGTGGCGCGCGAGAACATCCTCGCCCAGGCCCAGACGACCCTTGGCCGCAAACTTGAAATTTCGCACGTCTATGACGTGATTCTCAACGGCGTGGCCGTCAAACTCACGCCGCAGGAAGCCGCCGCCATGGAATTGGTGCCCGGTGTGCGCATGGTTTTGCGCGATACCATCGAATACCTGACCACGGATTCCGGCCCCTCCTGGATCGGCGCCCCCACCCTGTGGGATGGCAGCGCCGTTCCGGATGGTGCGATGACCTATGGCGAAGGGATGATCGCTGGTATCCTCGATTCCGGCATCAACTTTGACCATCCGTCCTTCAGCGATGCCCCGGAGGATGGGTATGTTTATCCCAGCCCGGCCAAGTACCTGGGTGTTTGCGATTTGACCAACTCCGCCCAGTATGATCCGCTGTATGATGCCGCCTGCAATGACAAGGTCATTGGCGCATATACCTACACCGAAGATGCCCCCTCCGAGTTAAACACCCCGGAAGACAGTGACGGTCACGGTTCCCACACCGCCAGCACGGTCGCCGGTAACTTCGTGGATGTGGATTTCTACGGCACGATGCTCACCATCTCCGGTGTTGCGCCCCATGCCCAGATCATCGCCTACGATGTCTGCTACCCCTCCGAGCCGAGCGGTGCCTGCGAAGGAAGTGATTCGGCTGCGGCTGTGCAGCAGGCCATCCTGGATGGCGTGGACGTGATTAACTTCTCCATTTCTGGTGGAACCAACCCCTACAATGATGCCGTGGAATTGGCCTTTTTGGAGGCCTTTAACGCGGGTGTGGTGGTTTCGGCCTCCGCCGGCAACAGCGGCCCCACCGCCGCCACCGTTGGTCACCGCGGCCCCTGGCTGCTGACCACTGCCGCCACTACCCACGACCGCAAATTCACCAGCGTGGTGGACTTCTCGGATCCGCTGTACCAGGGCATCTACACCCTGGCGGGCGAAATCCCCTTCACCACGGATGTGCTGGATGCGGATGTGAAATTTGCCGGTGAAGCTGGCAACCCGCTCGGTTGTGCCACCCCCGGCTATAGCGCCAACTTCTTTAATGGAGCCATCGCTTTGATCAAGCGTGGTACCTGCACCTTCTCCGAGAAGGTGCTGACGGCTGAAGCCGCAGGTGCAACGGGTGTCATGATCTTCACCGATACCCGCGCTCCCGGAGCCATGACCGTAACCGGAAGTTCGGTTCCCAATGTGATGTTGGATATCCCCGGCACCACCGGCGATGCGCTGGCGGCCTGGGTGGCTGCCCAGACGAGCGAAACCGTGGATATCTCCGCCTTTGGAGCGGCCCATAATCCGGCCTTTGGCGATATTATGGGCTCCTTCAGTTCCCGCGGCCCCACCACCACCCTGGATGTACTCAAACCGGATGTCGGCGCACCCGGTGTCGAAATCCTGGCTGCCGTGGCTGATAATACGATTGCCCCGGATGGCGTGGTTGACCTCAACCTCTACCAGGGCACTTCCATGGCCTCCCCGCATGATGCTGGCTCTGCCGCCCTGCTCAAGGCCCTCCACCCCACCTGGACCCCGGCGATGATCAAATCCGCCCTGATGCTCACCGCCTATGATGGTGTGCTGAAGGAAGATAAGGTCACTCCGACCACTGCCTTCGATATTGGCTCCGGACGGATTGCGCTGGATTTGGCCGGCCTGACCGGGCTGGTGATGAACGAAACCTACGCCAACTTCGTGGCCGCGGACCCGGCCCTGGGCGGCGATGTGAAGACCCTGAACATTGCCAGCCTCTACAACAGCCAGTGCGTGGGTGAATGCAGTTGGACGCGCACCTTCACCAGCGTAGCTGGCCTGCCCGCCACCTACACCGCCACCGCCCCAAGCTGGGTGACCGTAACCCCGGCTACCTTTACCATTAACCCGGGCGCCACCCAGGTGGTGACCTTCACCGCGGATGTCAGCGCCTTCGCCCCGGATGTCTGGCAGTTTGCCACGGTTGATTTTGCGACGGATGGCACGCATCCTGGTGCTGCCACCTCTCTCCTGACAGAAGGGTTTGAAACCGCTGTTCCTCCGGCCGGTTGGGCAGAATATGCTCTACTGGCTACCGGATGGCAATATGGCACGTCCGGTAGTACGGGATCCCGTGGCACTGCCCACTCCGGAACCTATTTTGCCTGGCACAACGATGATTCAACCGGCGCAGATAATGCCTGGTTGGTTTCACCGCAGGTGGCAATTCCCGCGGATGGTGCTTTGCTCTCCTTCTGGGAACGAAACTATTGGTCTTCAATTTACTACGAGTTGCATGAGCTGATGGTTTCCGTAGATAGTTGTGTTCCGGCGGATGGTGACTTCGTCTCAGTCGGTGAATTTGATTCCGTAGCCGAGACCTGGACACAGAGAACCGTTGACCTGGCTGGATACGCTGGTCAATCCGTCTGCTTTGCCTTCCACTACACTGGCAACTATGCTGACGAATGGTACATTGATGATGTGGCACTAACTTCTTATGCCGCAGGCCTCGCCATCAGCGACGTTCACGTGCCGGCGGCTGTGCTGCCTACTGCCAGCAACCTGCCCGACCTGGTCAAGTTCCAAACCCACCGCGATGCAGGTGCTGATACACTGGATGACCTGATGGCTGTGGAACTCACCGGCCTGACCGTGGATACCTACGGCTGGGTCAAGGGCGAGCAAACCACCATTGCCCTGGCGGAAGACCCCACCAATTCCGATGCGTACGACGACCTGAGCCAGGTGTATTACACCATCATCCCGATGGACCTGGGCGCAGCCCGCCTGGTGGCTGAAATCACCGCCTCCACCGCTCCGGATGTAGATATGTTCTGGGGCTTTGACCTGAACGGAGACGGCATGCCGCAGGCTGGTGAACAGTATGAAGCCAGCGCCACCGCTACCGCCTTGGAATACCTGAGCGACAGGGGCTTCCCGGTTGGTTTCTACGATATCTGGGTGCTGGTGGAAAACTGGGCTGGTTCCGGCGCTCCAACCGATGAGATCACCCTCAGCATCGGTGTGGTGCCTTATGCCCCGGTGGATCCTGCCACGATGGAAGTGATTGGCCCGGCAACCAACCCGCCCGGTGTTCCCTTCTCGCTGGAAGTCTACTGGCATGGCATTGAAACCGAAGAAGGCGACCGCCTGTACGGCCTGGCGGATGTCTACGCTGACAGCAGCTATGCCACCAACATCGGCACGATGGAAATGGATGTGATCCGCCTGGCGGATGACGTCACCAAGACGGCGGATGT
>CALESS010000184.1 GCA_937907495.1 uncultured Anaerolineaceae bacterium | reverse complement strand
CACCCGAGAGCTGGCCAACTATCCGCTGGTGATTGTGGATGAGGCCAACTTTGCCCGCATGGATACGATTGCCCGGGAAGATTATGTTTATTACGAATATATGCGCATGTGGTGGCCGATGCAGGATTACTGGAATTTAACCGGAGAACGAATCTGGAATGCCATCCGCGACCCGCAGATGCGCCAGGCCCTGTTCCAGATCTGGCTGAACCGCGACTATACGCTTTACTCCGAAGTGACCGGCAACCAGGGACTCACCCTGACCACCTGGAATCCTTCAGCCAAGATTCGCATCTACATCCGCAAGGATGTGGTGGCGCAAATCTGGAATTATGGTTCAAGCCCCGTGATCAACGACACGGTGGATGTTGACCCGTATGCGGAATCCATCCAGCAGGCCCAGCCGGAAATCATGCTGGGTGCCACTGGCGCAGAGATCGGCTATTTCGAGGCGCCGCGCGGTATTGCCCTGGCACCAGATGGCACGTTATATGTGGCGGATTCTCGCAATCACCGCATCCAACACCTCACCGCCGGTGGCGAGGTGCTGCAGGTCTGGGGTTCCTTTGCGGATCTGGCCCAGGGGGAGGCTCCCGGAGGGACCTTCAACGAGCCGTGGTCCGTGGCCGTGGATTCGAAGGGAAATGTGTATGTGGCAGATACCTGGAATCACCGCATCCAAAAGTTCGGCGCGGATGGTCAGTTCCTGAAAATGTGGGGCACCTTTGGCCAGGCAGAGACCACCGATGGCATGTGGGGGCCGCGCGGTCTGGCAATTGATGCCCAGGATCGCCTGTTCGTGACCGATACGGGCAACAAGCGAGTATTGATTTTTGACTCGGAGGGCAACTACCTCAGCCAGTTTGGCTCGGTCGGCATGGATGCGGGGCAGTTTGATGAGCCGGTGGGGATTGCAGTCAACCCGGAGGGACAGGTGGTGGTTGCGGATACCTGGAACCAGCGGGTGCAAGTGTTCGCCGCGGATGCCAGCGGGCTTTATTATTACCCCATCCTCAGTTGGGATGTTTCCGGTTGGTTCAGCCAATCGCTCGATAACAAGCCCTACCTGGCAGTGGATGCCAGCGGCAGGGTCTATGTTACCGACCCTGAGGGCATCCGGGTGCTGGTGTTCGATGCACAGGGCGGCTTTCTCTATGGCTGGGGAGATTACAACCTGGATACGGATGGCTTTTCCCTGCCGGTGGGCATCGCCGTGGATGCGCAAGGCGGGGTCTGGGTGAGTGATGCCGGCGCCAACCGCCTGGTGTACTTCCGGCTGCCCTAACTCGATAAGGCCGGGCTGGAGCAGCGAATAACGAATTAGCAAACCCATTTTTGAAACATCAAGGGCGTTCCACCTTTTCTTCAATTGTGGAACGCCGTTTTGCTTCACGCTACCAGCCAGCTCGCCCAAAGGTGGAGATCGGCTCTCCCTCCAGGGTGAGGTATTTCCCCAGGGCGCTTACCGCCAGGCAGGAGTGAATCGGGTAGACACACACCAGGTCACCCACCTGCATTTGCGCCAGTTGTTGAGGCAGCATTTGGGCCACTCCATGTTCCTGGGAGAGGCTGATCAGGCTGGCGCCGGGCAGCGGCGGGCTCCAACCTGCCCCGCTTGGCAGGCCGAGAAGGCCATAGCTGCGCAGCCCATCCACTTCAATGAATTCTTTGCTTAAGTGGATCGCCCCGCCATAGAGGATGATGGTGCCGCGCTCCGGATGCAGGGCCACCACCGGGCAGGCCACGCATACGGCCACATCCTGCCAGTTACAAACGCCCTGTGCCGCCTGCATACCATCATAGAAGATAAAGTTGCCCGGCCGGATTTCATCCGCGGGTTGGAAATTGGAGCTCAAGCTGCATCCGGGGGTGTCTCCGACAGAAATCTCAAGAGAGGTGTATCCGGCGGCGGCAAGCTGTTGGCGCAGCCCATCGAGGCGCTGAATGCCAGTCTCAAAAGCCGCAATGACTCGCTCTGCACCGCCCCCGCCGTAGGTATGACCAGAATGGGTCAGCAGGCCCTGAAAGCGAAAACCAGCATGGGTTCGGATTTTCTGCAGGATGGGCAGCAGGGCGGCGGGTTGATCCCATGCCAGTCCGGTGCGCAGGCTGCCCGAATCAATTTTCAGCCATAAATCCACCGGGTATTGCAAACCTTCCGCCAGGGCTTCCACTGTTTGCAGGCTTTCCACCAGCAATCCCAACCGAACCTGCCGGGCGAGAGTGTTGAAGGCGCTCATCTGGCGCAGGTTGGCCGGAAAAGCAACGAGGATATCCTCCCAGCCGTGGGCAGAAAAATATAGAGCCATCTCCACCGAGGAGACGGTGATCGCCGTCACGCCCTCCTCCCGGAACCACTCCCCGATCCGGGCGGATTGGTGGGTCTTGAAATGGGGCCGGAAGCGTACCCCGGCTGCCCGGGCTTTCTCTGCCATCCGCCGAAGGTTCTGGCGGGCAATGGCCTGGTTGAGGAGCAGGGTGGGTTCGCTGATTTGAGAAAAAACTTCGCCGGGTTTCATGCGGCCTCCTGGGGTGAGGGATGGAGAGATTATACCCCGCCAGGGAAAGAGGCGGGATGAGCAGGGTGGTAAAACGGTCACGGAAATGGATTGACACACATGAAATTTTGTTCTATGATAAGAGGGATGGAACAAATGGATTTACTCAACAGGCTGAATTTCCTCTCCAGCGAGATGGAGGTCGAACCGGATGTGGAAACCAGCGCGCCGCCGGTGGAAGCCCGCGCTTTTGAAGCGGCCCGGCAGCCTGCCTCCACCCCGGCCTGCCCGCAGGATGTGCCGGTTTACAAGGCATGCCTGCCGAACGGGCAGAAGATTCGCTTGCTGAAGACCTTGCTTACCAGCGCCTGCGAGCGGAACTGCAGCTATTGTCCCTTCCGTGCCGGGAGGAATTTCCGGCGGGAAACGCTCAAACCGGAAGAACTGGCGAAATCCTTCATGATGCTTCACCAGGCAGGGATCGTGGAAGGGTTATTCCTCTCCTCCGGGGTGGCCGGAGGCGGGGTTACCACCCAGGACCGTCTGCTGGCGGCAGCCGAGATTTTACGCCAGCGCTACCAATTCCGCGGTTATTTACATCTCAAGGTGATGCCCGGCTCAGACCAAGCCCAGGTAGAGCGGGCGATGCAGCTGGCAGATCGAGTTTCCGTCAACCTGGAAGCCCCCACCGCCGAAACCCTGGCGCGGCTGGCGCCGCAAAAAGTGCTTTTGGATGAATTATTGAAACCCTTACGTTGGGTGCAGGAAATCCGCTATAACCAGCCCGCCTGGCGGGGATGGAATGCCCGCTGGCCCAGCAGCACCACCCAGTTCGTGGTCGGCGCAGTGGGGGAGACGGATGGAGAACTGCTCAAAGCCAGCGACTACCTGATGCGGCGGATTGGCCTGACGCGGGTGTACTACAGTGGTTTCCGCCCGGTGGCAGATACACCCCTGGAAAATGCAGCCGCCATCCACCCCTGGCGCCAGAATCGTCTCTACCAGGCCTCCTTTCTGCTGCGGGATTATGGCTTTTCGCTGGATGAAATTCCCCTGGCGGATGGCTTCCTGCCGCTGGATGTGGACCCCAAACTCTCATGGGCGATGCAGCATTTAAACGAACAGCCGGTGGAACTCACCCGGGCTGATTTTCACGAGCTGGTGCGAGTGCCAGGGATTGGCCCGCACACCGCACGCCAGATCCTTGCCGCCCGCCAGCAGGGTGGTCTGAGCCGCCAGGAGGATTTGCGCCGCCTGGGGCTATCCATCCGCCGGGCTGCACCCTTTATCCTGCTAAACGGCCGCTCTATTCCCAGCCAGCCGAGGCTTTTTTGATGAGCAGCGGTGAACCACTGCATTTTCTGGATGAACCCATTGAAGTGGTGTATGCCAAACCGCCTGTCCTGGAAAAAGAGCCTTCCTGCCCGGATGCTTTCCGCTGGAATGAGGTGGAATACCGGGTGGTGGAGTTGCTGGCGGAATGGCGGGATAACCGCCGGCGGGGGCGCATGGCGCGCAATATGAGTGTGGAGCACGCGGCACGAGCCAGCCTCAAAGGCTCGTGGGGGGTGGGCCGCTTTTTCTTCCTCCTCCGGGTGCACACCGGGCAAGTGTTTGAAATCTATTACGACCGGGCGCCGCAGGGGGCGGCGGACCGGAAAGGGCACTGGTTCGTGTATATGGAACGACTTGCCGATGGGTAAGACAATGATGTTGAAACATAACAAGTGGCTGCTGCGATTTCTGATCCTGGCCCTGGTACTGGGGCTTCAATTACTGTACCTGCCGCTCAACCGGGGGTTGAGTGGCGGTGTTGAACCGGTGATCCCCTTTGATGCTCAAATTCCCTTGCAACCGGCCTGGGTCTTCATCTACCTGGCTGCGCTGCCGGGCTGGTTCGGGGCGTTGCTCTGGGCAACGCTAAAAATGGATGACCGCCTGTACCGCATCAGCATTCTGACCGCCTTGTTCGCCATTTTTGTGGGGGTAATCACTTATATTACCTATCCAACCTATGTCCTCCGCCCGGAAGTCCCCGGACAGGGACTGGCGGCAGATTTGCTGCGCTGGGTATATGCAAATGACCGCCCCTATAATGCGCTGCCCAGTTCCCATGTTTACCTGACGGTAATCATTGCCCTCTTGTGGAGCCGCTGGAAGCCAAAATTCCGCTGGGTGTGGCTGGTGCTGGCCCTGGCTGTGTGCCTTTCCACCCTCTTTACCAAACAGCATTACGTGTTGGATGTGCTCGGTGGAACGTTGCTGGCGTTGCTGGCGTATAGCCTGGCGGTTTGGGTGGAGCGCAAAAGGGGTGAAAAACTCAAACGTTAAAAAGCCGGGCAGATTTGGAAAATGGGGGTAGACTCGTTTCATGGAATGGACACGCTCTCTTTTCTCCCTTTTACTGGCCCTCAGTGTATGGG
>CALESS010000183.1 GCA_937907495.1 uncultured Anaerolineaceae bacterium | reverse complement strand
CCCCCGCCTCGCCCGCCATCCGCCGCTTGCAGCATGAGATGGCCCGCCAGGCCGAGTTGACCTCCCACTCCTATGGAAAGGATCCCAACCGGCGCGTCCGCATCTACCGGGATTAACCATCGCCCATGTTCATCACCCTCGAAGGCTCTGAAGGCAGCGGTAAGACCTCGCAAATTCCAGCCCTGCAGGAATTTTTCCGGCAGCAGAATTTGCCCTTTTACGCCACCCGCGAGCCAGGCGGCACGCCAATCAGCAATGCAGTGCGTGAAATCTTAATGGGCATGGAGAACAAGGCCATGCACCCCCGCACCGAAATCCTCTTGTTTTGCGCCTCGCGCGCCCAACTGGTGGAGGAAGTCATCCGCCCGCGCCTGGCTGCCGGGGAGATGGTGCTGTGTGACCGTTACGCCGATTCGACCCTGGCCTACCAGGGTTATGGCCGCGGGGTGGACCTGGACTGGCTGCGCCGCCTGCTGGATTTTGCCACCGGCGGGCTGCAGCCTGACCTGACCTTGCTGTTGGATGTGGATGTGGAGGAAGGTCTGCGCCGCAAGCGCTCCTCGCGCGAGTGGAACCGCCTGGATGACGAGGAAGCCGCCTTTTACCGCAAAGTGCGCCAGGGTTACCTGGCTATGGCAGCCGCCGAGCCGCAACGCTGGGTGGTGATTGACGCCGGTCTGCCGCGCCCGCAAGTGCAGCAGGCCATGCGTGAGGCAATCCTCTCCCGCCTGCGGGCCGGGGAGTAGGTTGTTTATTTTCCTTTAATGATCGCCGGGTACACTGGGGCAACGCCTGGTTGTACCCGGCCAGCCGAACGCTTGCTGCGCCAAAAACCGGTCAGATCGGGAACAACCAGCAGCACATATTGAGACTTGTAGAAGAAGAAAGGTGCTTTTTACCCATGAAAAAATCCTGGTTGCTCCTTGGACTGGTGTTTGTGCTGGCCCTCACGGCTTGCAAGCCCAAATCTGTCATCACCTCCAGCGCTCCCCAGTCAACTGCCACCGCCACCGCGGACCCGAACATCCCAACGCCTACCAGTGCCGTCATCATTTCCAGCAGCATTCCCTCCATTTGCACGGTCACCACGCTCAACCCGACCCCGGAACCCACCGAGGCGGCTGTCCTTTCGCTGTTCGCCCCGCCCAGTGCAGAAGATCACACCCTGGGAGAACCAACCGCCAAAGTGACCTTCCTTGAATACAGCGATTTTCAATGCCCGTACTGTGCCCAGATCGCCCCGGTGCTGGAACAACTGCATGCCGAGAACCCGGATGCGGTACAAATCGTTTTTCGCCACTTCCCGATCAATGGGCATGATAAAGCCCTGATCATGGCCCAGGCCACGGAAGCCGCCGCCCTGCAGGGTAAGTTCTGGGAAATGCACGATGCCATCTTCGCCGCCCAGGAAATCTGGGTTCCGCTGGCAGTGGATGACGCCGAAACCTGGCTGGTGAACACCGCCAAGACGCTCGGCCTGGATGAAGCGCAATTCACCGCTGACCTGAACAGTGAAGCCGTAGTGCAAAAAGTGGCCGAAGACCAGGCTTGGGCGATGGAAATTGGTTTGCCCGGCACGCCATTTGTCCTCATCAATGGCCGCATCTATCAAGGCCCCACCGATATTACCAACCTGACCGCAATCGTCAAGCTGCTGGAACTGGAAGAACGGCAGTTCACCAATTGCCCATCCCTGACGATTGACACGGCAAAAGAATACCTGGCCACGGTGCGCACCACCAAGGGCGAATTCGTGATGCGCCTGTATGCGGATAAGGCCCCCACCACCGTCAATTCCTTCATCTTCCTGGCCCGCAACGGCTGGTACAATGACGTCATCTTCCACCGGGTGTTGCCGGGCTTTGTGGCCCAGGCAGGTGACCCGACCGGAACCGGCGTGGGCGGCCCCGGCTATGCCTTTGGCGATGAAATCAACGCTGACCTGCGATTCGATCGCAAAGGCCTGGTGGCCATGGCCAATGCCGGAGCCAACACCAATGGCAGCCAATTCTTCATCACCTATGGCCCCCTGGCGGACCTGGATGGCAAATACACCATCTTTGGCGAGATTATCAGCGGCATGGATGTGGTGGAGGCGCTGACACCCCGCAACCCCGCCGCGGGCGGCGTGCTGCCGGATGGTGATATCATCCTTTCGATCCAAATTGAAGAAAAATGACCATGTTGATTGAACCCTCCGCCGCCCCGGCTCGCGCTCGCAGTCACTTTCACTTGCTTTCCTTCTTGCTGGCCCTGATGAACGGCCTGGGTTTGCTGATGACGCTGCTGGGAATCCTGATCGTGGT
>CALESS010000182.1 GCA_937907495.1 uncultured Anaerolineaceae bacterium | reverse complement strand
CCGGATTTTTCCAGGATGGGAGCCACCACGTCCAGCGTAGTGCGCGGGGGAGAGGTCGATTCAAGCACCACCAGGTTGCCCCTGGCAAGCACCGGCACGATCGATTCTGTCGCCGATTTGACGAAATCCAGGTCAGCACGCTTATCCTCAAAGAATGGGGTCGGCACGGCAATGATGAAAGCATCCGCAGCTTCGGGCTTTTCACTCACGGTGAGGTGCCCCGAATGAAGCGCCGCCTGCACCAGCGTACGCAAGCCGGGTTCATAGATATGCAATTCGCCGTTTTGCAAACCGGCGACGATTTGCGAGTTGACATCCACCCCGACCACCTGCAGGCCGGAAGTGGCAAAGGTGCTTGCCGTGGGCAGGCCGATATAACCCAGCCCGATAACGCATATTTTATTGAATTTCACAGAAGCTCCTCGCTGCATAATTTCCACTCCCAAACCCGAACGGAGCGAAAACAATTATCTCATAACTGCAATCGGTTGCGAAGGGGCGCTCGTCTTCACCGCCAGAGGGCTGAAACTGTTCAACTGCATGGATACTGTAACCTGTATCTACTCAATCTGCCTGCCTTGCCCCGAATTTATGCCCGTGATACACTTTTGATGTGCTAAAACTGATCCTGGTCGCCAGCCCGCACCTCGCTTTCGGAGAACTGCTTCGCCTCAGCCTCGAGGAAAGCGGTAAATATCGGGTTCGACTGGCCCGTGGCAGCTCGGAAGCACTGAATCTATCCAATAAAACCGCCTTCGCCCTGCTCATTTTGGACGCCGACTTATCCGACGCTCCATTCAGCGGGTTGGTGTGCGAAATCAAACAAAACCAGCCACAAGCGCGCCTGATACTCATTCCGCCGGAAAATGATCCACGGCACCCATTGCTGCAAGGTCTGCCCGCCGATGCCTATATTAATAAGCCATTTTATCAACCAGATTTGATTAAGACGGTGGAGGCAGTGCTGGCCTTGCCCAATGAGCCTGCAATTCAGGCTGGAACCCCGGTTGCTCCTCCACCGGTTGTTGGACCCCATCCTTCAACTTCCCGGCAGCGCGTTTTGGATCAGGCCATTTATGACGGATCTGTACAGGCAGCATTGATCCATGGCAATGGGCAGGTGCAGGCCAGCGATGGAAGGCTGTCTCCCGCCGCACTGCGGGAACTGGCCGAAACCCTTTCCCGCACACCGGGAGACCTTCGGCACGAAGATCAAATCCGTTTCGTCAAATTGAGTGCGGGAGACAGACTACAGCTTTTCTCCACCGGCCTGTCTGACCTGTCCGAGTTGGCATTGATTTGCGATCCGTCCCTGCCCTTGTCGCGCATGCGCAGGAAAGCCGCTGCCATGGCGCGGGAGATCAATGGATTGACCGGCGCAACCCAACAATTCAACCAGCCGCCATCAGCGATTGCCGGGCCAGCGGTGCAAGCCGCCGTAAATGTGAACGAAGATGATTTATTATTTGATGACAGCGAATTGGAAGCAGAGGATATCAGGGTGCAAGAATTGTTGGCCGGCGTGCCTTTGCCGCTACCCCCTGTAAACCAGCCGCCAGTAACCATGAGCAGCGGAAATAATTGGCTGCCTGAAACCATTGGTGCAACAGTTCAGCAGGCGCCAACCTGGTCGTTGGACCAAACCAACCCAAACGTGCGGGTCCCCTTCCCGGCCGATCCGCCGCCGTCTATGGATGCGCCTACCATCCCCATATTTCGCCGGCAGGTTGCCAGTGATAATCCGACCCAACCGGTCCGGCTGCAAAAAGCTGACCTTCCCAAAGACAGGGCAGGAATCAACATTCAGCCGCCGCCCTCCATCCTGCCTTCCGCCAATCCGGCCGCTGCCAGTGCACCGGATGATCTGGATCTGCAGTCCATGCTTAAAGCTGCCCAGGGCAACCCGATTGAGATCGAACCTGTTTCCATGACCTACAGCCGCCTATCCTATTCCGCCCTGTTGCTGCCGCGCTTTCCGCAGCATGCCCTGGTTGGAAAATTATCCGGGGAGTTGGCAGGTTGGCTGCCGCAATTATGCGTTGCATATGGCTGGCGGCTGGAGGGACTCGCCATTCGCCCGGACAGGCTGCAATTCACGTTTCAGGCTGCGCCGTCCATTTCGCCAGGCAATGTGGTGCGCATTCTGCGCCAGCAGACTTCCCAGCGGATTTTCAGCCGCTTTCCAGAGCTGAAAGATTTGAATCCCTCTGGAGATTTCTGGGCACCGGGTTATCTCATCATCAGCGGCTCAACGCCGCCTCCGTCCAATCTCCTCAACGATTTTGTCGCCCAGACGCGCCGCCGGCAAGGCCTGGCAGCCGCCTGAGGCCAGTAAACAGGAATTGCCATGCCTCCTATTCTTTACCTCATAGACGGTCATGCCCTGGCCTACCGCACCTATTTTGCCCTGGCCACCGCCGGGGAAAGGCTGCAGACCCGGGCCGGCGAACCCACCGCTGGTATCTACGGCTTCGCCAGTGTGTTGATGCGCATCCTGGAACAGGACCATCCCGATTATCTGGCCGTTGCCTTTGATACCGGTAGAACCTTCCGCAACGATTTGTATGCCGACTATAAAGCCACCCGTGCCAAAATGCCGGATGACCTGCGCGTGCAAATCGACCGCATCCGCCAGATGGTGGATGCTTTCAACCTGCCGCGCCTTGAAAAAGAAGGCGTCGAGGCTGATGATGTGCTCGGCAGCATTGCCAAACAGGCCGTCGCACACGGGCTGGGCGTCAAAATCATCACCGGCGACCGCGACCTGCTGCAGCTGGTCAACGACCGGGTCATCGTCAATCTGGCGGGCAACAAGCTCTCCGAGGCGCGCGACTTTACCGCCGCCGAGGTGATTGAAACGCTGGGCGTCCGGCCGGACCAGGTGATTGAATACAAGGGTTTGGTTGGAGACAAATCCGACAACATCCCCGGCGTGCCGGGCGTTGGCGAAAAGACCGCGGTAACCTTGCTGGGGCAATATCCAACCCTGGAGGATATCTACGCCCATCTGGACGACCTCAAGGGCGCCGTGCGTACCCGCCTGGAAGCAGGCAAGCAATTGGCTTTTC
>CALESS010000181.1 GCA_937907495.1 uncultured Anaerolineaceae bacterium | reverse complement strand
GGCTTCACCCAGAAGCAGGTACTGTTTCCATTCTGGGAGAGCTGAAGGAGCCGGGTTCATTCCGTCTTATGCTCCGTATGCTTCACCATGGTGAGCACGTTGATGGGGCCGCGGGTTGAAAAAGTGACCTCGTCCATCAACTGGCGCATGAAGAACAGCCCCAGGCCGTGGGCTTTACGCTCATCTAAGGAAACATCGAGTTGGGGGTCGGGGACGGAAGAGGGATCAAAGGGGCGACCGCCATCCTCCAGGATGATGGTCAGCCCCTTGTTGTCTGTCAGCGTCGTGCAGAGGATTTCGCCGGTTTCCTGCCCCTGGTAGCCGTGTTCGATGATATTGGAACAGGCCTCATCCACGGCAGTTTCAACGGCGTAGATGGCAAAACCTTCCAGGCCGGCCTCTTCGGCGGCCTGACGGATGAATATGGCAATGTCTGCCAGGCTGGAATAACGGCCCGGAAAGGTTTTGGTCGGCATGGAAGATGGACAGTCTAGAAATACCCTACCGCCGTGATGACTTCGTCAAAGATCTGGAAGAGGGTGGTGAAACCCGCCAGATCGAGAGCAGCGTAGATGTTTTGGGGGATTTTGGCGAGGACCACTTCGCCGCGATTGTAGCGCCGGCAGGTCTTTTGAGCGTTAACCAGCACGCGCAGACCCGCGCTGGAAATGAACTCAACCCCGCTGAAATCAATGATAATCTTGTAGCGTCCGGCATCCATGATTGCATTGAGTGCATCGGCCATTTGAGGGGCGGTGGAGCTGTCCACGCGACCGCTAATTTTGACATGGTCGCAGTGCTTGAATTGAGTGCTGGAAATTTCCATGAGGGAGCCTCCGCAGAGAATAGAAGGGGAATTGAACATGATTATTATATCATGGGCAAAGAAGTTAGGGCCTTAGTAATTGGGATTTTTGGGTGAGAATCGGGCGGCGAGCCCCGATTCTTGATTAGAATATAGAAGGCAGATCAAGTGCAAGGAGGTGTGAGATGGCGGCGAGAAAGGTCACCGAAAAAAAGACCGAGGTGGTGGACGGTTTTACCATTAAATACCACGCCAACGGGGTG
>CALESS010000180.1 GCA_937907495.1 uncultured Anaerolineaceae bacterium | reverse complement strand
TGTCAGAAGAAAAACTCCCCTCCCGCGCCGAAAACTACTCCGAGTGGTACAACCAGGTGGTGCTGCGGGCCGAAATGGCAGATTACGCTCCGGTGCGCGGCTGTATGATCATCCGCCCCTATGGTTGGGCGCTGTGGGAAAATATTCAACAAGCCCTGGATAAACGCTTCAAAGCCACCGGGCATGTCAACGCTGCTTTTCCGCTGCTCATCCCCATGTCCTTCATGGAACGGGAAGCCCACCACGTGGCCGGGTTCTCCCCGGAACTGGCCGTGGTCACCCACGGGGGCGGCGAGGAACTGGAAGAACCCCTGGCCATTCGTCCGACTTCCGAGACCATCATCGGCCATTCCTTCGCCAAATGGATTCATTCCTATCGTGATCTGCCGTTGCTGATCAACCAGTGGGCCAATGTCGTGCGCTGGGAGATGCGTACCCGGCTCTTTTTGCGCACCCTGGAATTCTACTGGCAGGAGGGCCACACCGCTCACGCCACCGCAGAAGAAGCAGAGATCGAAACCCGCCAGATGCTGGAGGTTTACACCCGCTTTGCCTGCGACGAAGCCGCCGTACCGGTTCTGCCCGGGCTTAAAACCCCCGCCGAAACGTTCGCCGGAGCCGATCACACCTACTCCATCGAAGCCATGATGGGCGATACAAAGGCTTTGCAAGCCGGAACCTCCCACAACCTGGGGCAAAACTTCGCCCGGGCTTTTGATATCCAGTACCTGGATGTCAACAACACCCTGCAACACTGCTGGACGACCTCCTGGGGGCTTTCCACCCGGTTCATTGGGGCCATCATCATGACCCACGGCGATGATAACGGGCTGATGCTCCCCCCCCGCCTGGCGCCGATCCAGATTGTGATTGTGCCCATCGCCCGCAACGATGATGAGCGGGCGAAGGTAATGGAAGTGGTGGAGCAGCTCCAGCAGCGCCTGGCGGATTTCCGCATCAAGGTGGATGACCGCACCGAGCTTACCCCGGGCTTCAAATTCCACGATTGGGAGCTGCGCGGTGTCCCGGTGCGCATCGAGATTGGCCCACGGGACGTGGACCAGGGTGTGGTCACGGTAGCCCGCCGGGATGTTCCCGGCAAGGCTGGAAAATCCACCCTTCCGATGGCGGGCCTGGAAGGCAGCCTGAAAGACCTTCTGGAGAACATTCAATCAGCCATGCTGGCTCGCGCCACGGCTTTCCGGGATGCCAACATCCATGACCCGAAAGATTATGCAGCCTTTCGGGAGGTGGTGGAAGGCGGTTGGGCTTTTTCCTGGTTCTGCGGCTCCTCGGAGTGTGAGGTTCACATCAAGGAAGATACGCGGGCCACTGCGCGCAATATCCCTCTGGATCAACCGGAGGGGCATGGTCACTGCATCTACTGCGGACAACCGGCGACCCGCAAAGCCTATTTTGCCAAAGCCTATTAGCAGAACAGCCCCCTCCCGCGCCAGGGAAGTTTCCCTTCAGGAAAGATTTCCATGCCTGCTGTTCAGCTCAGTAAATTAACCGCACAGATCGAGTTGCTCCTGCCCCTGTGGGAGCAGCCCGATCTGTTTTTGGCCCAGCTTACAGACCTGCTGGAATACCATGCCGACCACCTCTACCAGGCCGCTGACCAGGTACTCACCACCCCAACCCTGCCCATCTACCGGGTTCCAGCCATCATTCTGCGCACCCTGGAGCGGGCCTTGATCCATCAAACGCTGAATTCTCCAGAGGCGGGTTCCCAACTGGCAGAAATCTTATGGCGTCACGGCTACGCAGAGACCCACCAGCTTGCGGCAGCCATGATGGGCAGCCTGCCTCCCCCATTTCACCCGGCAGTGATCGAACAGATCTCCTCCTGGAAAGGGTTGGATTTACCTTCCAGCCATGCTGCCGAACTCATTGAAATGGCTACCCGCCAAATCCGCAGCACTTCTCTGCCCGCCTGGCTGGCCGCCCTGGAAACCTGGCTGGATTCAAATGATCCAAATTCGCGCTTGCTGGCTTTGCAGGCGCTCCTGTCGCTGATTCAAGATGAAAGATTCGAGAACCTGCCCTTCATCTTCCGGCTGATTCGTCCTTTAATCCAGTCCCCACCGGACCCGGTGGTGCCTGACCTGGCATCCATTTTGCATCATCTGGCTATACGGTCGCCGGGAGAGGCCACTTTTTTCTTTCGCCAGGCCATCAGCGGCTCACCCTCGCCGAAAACTTTGCGTTTGCTCCGGCGATCCCTGCCTTCGCTGCCGGACTCGGCCCGGGCATCTCTCACACCTCTTCTGCGGGATAGCGAGCCGCCGAAGTAATTCATTTGCCGGGCACAATTTAACCTTGTTCACTCACATTACCAAAGCGTAGGTTGACAAGTGCTGTGGAACTAATTAGCATATAAGTACACTTCCTGGATTGGACGGCCTAATGAAAGCGTCTTTTACGTTGCTATGCATTGACCTTCCGACCGACTGGCATCCGCCTGTTCGCGCCGCTTTTCAAGCTGCCAGCAGTCATTGGTTCTTCGCCAATACCATCCCGGAAATCGAAGAGATTCTTTCCACCCAATCCATAGATGCGGTTTTAACCCCCATTCAGGCCCTGAATTTGCCGCCCCTGGCGATCATTGCCTGGGTGCATGACCGTAAACCGAAAATTCCGGTCATCATCATTTCAGAACGCCCATCAGAGAGCATCACCAGCCTGGCGCAAAAAATGGGCGCAGCCGATATTTTCGTCCTTTCCGAATTGGACGCAAAAGCGGGAGTGGGAGAAGAAAACTTGCAGCACACCTCCTTCCCCATTCCGCCCACCGGGGCGGATGCCGCGCCGCTGCCGCAGCAGTCAGCCCACGACCAATTTAACCGCCTGGTATCCCTCAGTCCTTCCGTCATTTTCACCTGCGCTCCGCGGGAGAAATTCCCCTACCTCAGCGTCTCCAATAACCTGGAATCTTTGACGGGTTATTCTGTCGCCTCCTTCTTGAGCAATCAGAACTTTTGGTACGATCACATCCACCCCGATGATTTGAAAAAAGTCGAAGAGGTTTCCGCCCAAATTTTTACCTCTCCAACCATCGGGTTTGATTATCGCTTCCGCCATCGGAACGGGCAATATATCTGGCTGCACGATGAATGGCGGGCGGTTTACTCTGAGGCGGGCCAATTCTCTGAAATCATCGGCTCCACCATAGATATCTCCAAGCTGAAGATCGCCCAGGAAGAGCTGCAAGAACGCTTACGGCTGGAGGAATTTATTCTCAGCATCATCACTCGATTTATCAATGCCCCGCGGGAACAGATTGATGATGCAATTTACCAGGTGCTTTCAGCACTCGGGATATTTATCCACTCTGACCGCACATTTTTCTTCCTGGTCAATGAGGATGCAAGCGAACTGCTCGAAACTTATGAGTGGCATGCCACGGAACCGGAACAAATCCGCCACCGCTTCAAGGGCCTGCCGCTTGCCAATTTCTCCTGGTCCATGGATCAATTGAGAGCGGGTAACCACTTCCTGATTGACCGCATCTCTGACCTGCCCGAAGAGGCCAGCCGGGAACGGGACCGCTGGTTGAACCAGGGATTATATTCCATGTTCGCCATTCCCATCCACGCTTGCAACCAATTTGTGGGCTTTATAGGCGCCAGCTCCACTTCCCCCGATGATAATTGGCAGGAAATGGATCTCAGTGCTTTCCACCTGGTACAAGATGCATTTGCCAATGTGTGGGCCAGGCTTAAGACAGAAGATCAGCTCCGGGAAAGTGAAGAGCGATTTCGATTGCTGGCAGAAAATTCCAAGGATGTGATCGCCCTTCACGAGATCCACACCAACCGCATCCTCTATATCAGTCCGTCCTGTGCCCGTCTCACCGGGTACCAGCCTGCCGAACTGATTGGCCGCCAACCGAAGGAATTTATGGTCGCAGAGGAATGGGCAAAGATGAAATCCCTCTTCGCCCGCATGCTGAAATTAGGATTGAATTCTGAAATATATGAATACCATATCCACCCCAGGGAAGGTGGTAGCATCTGGGTGGAAACGACCATGCAAATCATCCGCAATGGTTCCGGTGAAATGAATCGCTACGTCTCGGTGACGCGCGACATCAACCAGCGCAAACAAACCGAAGGGGAGCTTCTGCAAGTTCAGAGCAAAATGTCCGCCCAGGTTACAGAACTGGCGAGGCGGGCAGAGGAGCTTGCCACCCTTTCTGAAATGGGCAACATGTTGCAGGTTTGCTCCCAGATGGACGAAGCCTGCAATGTCATCGCCCAATTTGCTGCCAGGCTCTTCCCCGCCAGCTCCGGTTATATTGCGACTGCAGTGGGGAAAACCAATGACCTCGAGGTGCGGCAAAAATGGGGGCAGCCCTCCTCCATTTCCCGCCGCTTTCGCTTTAACGAATGCTGGGGCATTCGCCGTGGGCATCCCAACCTGAAACGGGATCCCAACATCGGCTCCAATTGCGACCATTTTGAAACCCCGCTGCCCGCCAGTTACCTGTGCATACCAATTACCAATCACAGCCGCAGCGTAGCTTTACTTCATATCCAGGCAGATCAAGCGGATATTTTACAAGAAGACCAGCTCCAACTGGCAACCGCCACGGCAGAACAAATCGGCCTCGGCCTAACCAACCTGGAGCTGCGCCAATCCCTCACGGACCGCACCCGGTTTGACCCGCTGACCGGTGTCCTCAGCCGTTCCTTCCTGGAAGAAACGCTGGAGGTGGAGTTTGCCAGAGCGTGTACCACCATTCAGCCGCTCAGTTTGATCCTGCTGGACATTGATCACTTCCGCGAGGTTAACGCAGCCATCGGTCATTTCCAGGCGGATCAACTCCTCATCAACCTGGCAGCCATCGTCCAATCCGTGTTGGAGAAGGAAGACATCCTGGGACGTTTTGGCGGGGATGAGTTCATCCTCCTGCTGCCCAACACCCAAATGGAAGCTGCCTACCAAAGGGCAGAAAAATTGCGGGTCATGCTCCATAGCACATACTCCACCAATGGGAAGTCCTCTTCCAAGCCCATCAGCATCTCCGCGGGGGTCGCCTGCTGGCCCACCCATGGAGAGACCCCCAACATGCTCATCCGGGCAGTCACCCTGGCGTTGGAAGATGCCAAGAAAACGCGCGACCAGGTTGCCCTGGCTAATCTGCCCAGCCGTTCCCTGTCCTACCCGGAAGATTCGAACAACCACCTGACGTAAGCCTTCCATCTGCCCCCAAAATCTGTTATAATTCAAACCTGACTGGTCCTGTCTGCGGTTCACGCTGCGGGCATGGAGACCTGCATCAATCTACTCGGATGGAGAAAGCAGAAGTCATGCCACTGAATAAAGAAGTAAAGTCCCAGGTGATTGCAGATTTTCGCACTCACGATGTTGACACCGGTTCGCCGGAAGTGCAAATTGCACTGATGACCAAGCGCATCAACCAACTCACCGAGCACTTGCGCGCCAACAAGCACGATGAAAGCTCACGGCGCGGGCTGCTCAAGCTGGTTGGTCACCGTCGCCGGCTGCTGGCTTATCTGCGCCGCAAAGATCACGCTCGCTACGTGACAATCAACGAGCGGCTGAAGTTGCGCCAGAAGTAATTCGCGGAGGCCTGATACGAGTAGATGGGGTAGCGCTTCCCATCTACTCGCTTTATCCGGCCATTCACCCGCCGGTTGGGAATTGAAATTTGTTGAGGACCCCGTCCTCCCCGACTTTCAGTCCCTAACAGGTGGGAAATACAAAAGAATAGGATTTAAAAATGGTTCCTCAAACCAAGCAATATACCGCATCTGTTGGCGGCAATTCAGTCATTTTTGAGACTGGAAAGCTCGCCGGACAGGCCGGCGGTTCCGTTACCGTTCGCCTGGGCGATTCGATCGTCTTTGCGGCTGCCACCATGGGCAGCAAACCGCGTGAAGGGCAAGATTTCTTCCCCCTCACCGTTGAATATGAAGAGCGTATGTATGCCGGTGGACGTATTCCCGGTTCGTTCTTCCGTCGGGAAGGCCGCCCCTCCGAATCTTCCATCCTCACCGCCCGCCTGACAGACCGCCCCCTGCGTCCGCTCTTTAACAAAGACATTCGCAACGAGGTGCAGGTCATCATGTTCTCGCTCTCTGCTGACCTGGAAAACCCGCTGGATATCCTGGCGATTAATGCTGCCTCCGCAGCCGTGATGATCTCCGATATCCCCTGGGATGGCCCGGTGGGTGCGGTGCGCGTCGGTCGGATTGATGGCGAGTTCATCATCAACCCCACTTACGCCCAGATGGAAACCTCCGATCTCGACCTGCGGATGGCTGGCTCCAAAGACGCCATCCTGATGGTCGAATGCGGCGCCAATGAAGTGCCCGAAGATGTGATGGTCAACGCCCTGCTCTTCGGTCATGAACACATTCAGACCCTGGTCGAAACCCAAATCCAGATGGCCGCCGAAATCGGCAAACCAAAGCGCGAAGTGCCCACTTTCCCGCTGGATGCCAGCCTGGTGGAAAAAATCTACACCTCCAAAGCGGCTGAAATTGAAGCCATCATGGACCGCCCGCATACCAAAGCCGAAATGTACGGCCAGATTGACGAGCTGAATGCTGCCACCGTGGCTGAATTCAGTGCCGATGACCCCACCCTGGCGGAAGCTGTCAAACGGGCTTTTGAAGACGTTTACATGCGCGTCATCCGCGACCGCATCCTGGTGCGCCATTTGCGCCCGGATGGCCGCAACCTGACCGAAATCCGCCCCATCTGGTGCGAAGTTGGCGTCAGCCCGCGGGCGCATGGCTCCGGCCTCTTCACCCGCGGCGAAACCCAGGTGCTCACCATGGCTACCCTTGGCACCCCCAAGGAAGCCCAGGAATTGGACAACCTCTCCCCCGCGGATTCGAAACGCTACATGCACCACTACAACTTCCCGCCCTACTCGGTTGGCGAAGTGCGAATGCTGCGCGGCCAATCCCGCCGGGAAATCGGTCACGGCGCCCTGGCAGAACGGGCACTCGTTCCGGTACTGCCGGATGAAGGCGATTTCCCCTACACCCTGCGTCTCGTTTCCGAAGTGCTCGCCTCCAACGGCTCTTCG
>CALESS010000179.1 GCA_937907495.1 uncultured Anaerolineaceae bacterium | reverse complement strand
AATGTTCGCCGAAGTGATGGTGAAATCCATGGCCCACCTGACCAAAACCGGCGAGATCCACGCAAAGTAACCCCTCTCAACAATCAAAAGGGCGTCCTGCGGTGCAGGGCGCCCTTTGGCTTCCCCCGGATTACGATGTTTCGCTTCCGTCCGGGTTAGAAATAACCACCTGCTATTTTTTCACCATCGTCAACAGCATCACCATCGGAGTAAGGGCTTCCAGGGCGTGCGGCAAATTAGGCGGCATATAAAACCAGGAGCCAGGTTTGGCCTGCACTTCTTCACCGCCCAGCATCAGCTTCGCCTCCCCGGAGACGATCTCAATGATCGCCGGGTAGGGGGAGGTATGCTCGGATAAGGCTTGCCCGGTGGCAAAGCCGAACAGGGTGACGTCCACTCCATCCTTCTTAACCAGGCTGCGGCTGACGATACTATCATCCGGTATCTGGCTGACGGCGCCGGCCAAATTCTCTACGTATTCAAATTTTTTCATAGCTGCTCCTCTGAATTTATCATCCGGTTTTCCGGGTTGGGAATTGGGTTGCTTTTCCGGGTTACGATGTTTTCTGCTTTCATCAGCCGGCCGCGTTTTTTTAGGTAAAAAGCTATCGCCAGCGCAGCCACAATGGCTGCAATGCTGAAGATGGTCAGCGGGGTCACGTCCTTAACATCCAGAATCACCACCTTGCGGGCCACGGCGATCAATGCCACTTCCAGCACAATTTCCACATGCACCACATGCTCCGTCAGGTAGGCTTTGATGGTCTCCAACAGTTCCACGCCGATCAGGATCAGCAGAAAAAAGCCGAAGATATCCAGCAGGCCGTTGATCTCCGGCAAATAGTTGGGTGATTTGAGTATTTCCTGGAGGATGATCCATCCCAGCTCCAGCGTAGCCAAAAGGATCATCACCATCATCATACCCACCAGGGCAATGACAATGCTTTTTTCGAAACCCTTCAACAAACGGGGGATCATTCCAGTCACCTCTTTCGCCTAAATCAGTTTCTCGTGTTTGCCGGCCAGGTTTCGCAGCAGTTCCAGTTGACCGGCATGATAACTCTCATGCCAGATCAGGAACAGAATGTGCCCGCCCAACGGCCCTTTGCTCTTTCCCAGCGGCACCTCTTCCTGCAGGGCGCCCTCCGGCAGGGCTTCCAACGCCCGGCAAATACGCTCATCACTCTCTTTCACCCGCTCCAGCAAGGTTTTCAGTTCCAGGGCCGTGGCGGTGCCTGTCATAACCGCGCTTCCCCGGTCATAAGTTGCCAGCTCCACCGGGGAAAATACCGTCTCGAGGCCGAGTAACTCACAGATTGTCCCGCGGCTGGTCAGGATATGCCCGACCACCCAGTTCATGCAATTGCCCTGGAAGGGCGGCTGCAACAGGCTCTCGGCCTGGGTGATGCCGCGGGTTTGCATGCGGATCACCGCCGAATTCCAATGCACCAATTCAATCAGGGCCTCAGCGGGCGGGGCTTGCATGGCTTCACCTCAAATGTGGAGTGATTTCCTATAGTTTACCAGATTATCGCCCGCTGACCCATTCTCTTTTTTCCAGCTTGCTCAAGGGGATGACTGCCAGAATTCCCTGCCAATTCCCGGCTGAATTCTACCGGAATTTCATGCCTGTGATAGAATTCTTCCGCCATGCCCCACGGATTGATCGAAGTCGAACACCTCTCGTACCAATTCTCGGACTCGGAAGCCAAGCCCCTTCCGGTCTTGCAGGATATTTCCTTCCAGGTGCAGGCGGGAGAATGGATCGCCCTGATTGGTGCAAATGGTTCCGGCAAGACCACCCTCGTCCGCCACCTGAATGCCCTGCTGCTGCCGACCTCCGGTGCGGTATGGGTGGAAGGCATGGATACGCGGGATAAGCGGAATCGGCCCCTGATCCGGGCGACGGCTGGCATGGTTTTTCAAACCCCGGAAGATCAAATCGTCTCCGGGGTGGTGGAAGAGGATACCGCATTTGGCCCGGAGAACCTCTCCATCGCCCCGGCGGAAATCCTCCGCCGGGTGGATGAAGCCCTGGAACAGGTGGGGCTTTCTGCCCAGCACCTGCG
>CALESS010000178.1 GCA_937907495.1 uncultured Anaerolineaceae bacterium | reverse complement strand
TCCCACCTGGGAGCGGGATGTTTGGTTTCTCAATTCTGCTGCGGTACAATAGAGGGGAGGGCAGTCTCTTTTCTGCCCGGCAGGATAATGAGCCGCAACCCTGGAGGAAAGCGCAATGGAACCATCCCGCATTAAAGACCCGGCCCTGGCCCGCCAGGTGGATGGCGGATTGATCGAATGGCACCGCACCATCTCCCCCATCACCGATTATTACTGCCAGCAAATCGCCGGGCGGGATTACCGCGGCAAGCGCCTGGCCTACTGGGGGCACATCACCGGGCAGAACATCATCCTCATGATGTCCGCCCTGAAGCAAACCGGGGCCGAAATTGTGATGGGCGCCTGCAATGTGGATAGCACCGATGACACCGTGGCTGCCTATGCCGCTGCCATGGGCATCACCGTATTCGGCTGGCAGGGCATGAGCCAGGCGGATTATGACGCCAACCTGAAAAGTGTGCGGGATTTTGGGGCGGATTACCTGTGCGACATGGGTGGCGAATTGATCGAGGCCAGCCTGGAAAAGAGGCCCCCCGTGCGGGCCGCCCTTGAAGCCACCACCAGCGGCATCACGCGCTTGGAGAAATACCACCTGCCCTTCCCGGTATTTGATTGGAACAACATCCGGCTGAAGAACCTGCATAATCGCTTTCACGTGGGCGATAGCATCTGGCCGGCTTTCAACCATCTGACCGGCCTCAGCCTGTTTGGCCGCACCGTCCTCGTGATCGGCTTTGGGCCGGTGGGCAAGGGCATCGCCGAGCGGGCGCGCGCCCTGGGGGCGATCGTCCAGGTGGCCGATCTCGACCCGGTTCGGCTGTTGGAGGCGCGCCATTTTGGCTGCCAGCCTGTGAGCCTGGCCGAAGGCATCGAAAATTGTGAGATCATCGTCACGGCCACCGGGGCCACCGGCATTTTGCGCGAGGCGCAGCTCCGCCAGGTCCATCCGGGTACCATCCTCTTCAATGCGGGGCATTCCAACCGTGAAATTGATATCGAGTGGTTGTACCAGCAGCTGCACCGCCGCTTGAAAGCCCACATCGAGCGCTTTGAGCTGGAAGCAACCCATCTCTTTTTGCTGGGGCAGGGCAGCCTGCTCAACCTGGCCGGTGGAGCCGGCCCCTACGGGGTGGATCAGTTCGACCATTACACGGCGGTCATGCTGCTGGGCATTTCCTGGATGCTGGATGGCATTCCCGCCGAGATCCAACCGGGTATGCAGCCCTATCCCTACCATCTGGAGCGCCAGATTGCCGAACAATCCATCCGGTTGCATGCCCGTTAGATTGAAAAAATTCGCCGCCCGCCCACCCGGCGGGGCGGCCCGGTTTGAGTTACCAACGCCAACAGAGGAGTTCCCATGCGCCAATCCATGCTGACCAACGAACAAACCCGATTATTGACGGACGAAAAAGACGCCCTTTCCAGCGTATTGCTGCGGCTTGCGGAGATGGACGTGCCGGAGCGTTCCCTGGCTGCCCTGCACAAGGCCACTCAGCAGTTGGATGAGCTGTTCCTGATCGTGGTGGTGGGCGAGTTTAATTCCGGCAAAAGCGCCCTGATCAATGCGCTGCTGGGTGAGCGGGTGCTGGCGGAAGGCGTCACCCCCACCACCTCCCGCGTAACCCTGATCAAATGGGGCGAGGAGAAGAGCGAAAGCGTAATGGATGAAGGGTATGCCATCGTCACCTATCCACTGCCGCTGCTCAAGGAAGTGAATATCGTTGATTCTCCGGGCACGAATGCCATCATCCGCCAGCATGAACGCCTGACGGATGAGTTCGTGCCGCGCAGTGATTTGGTGCTGTTCACCACCTCCGCCGACCGCCCGCTCACCGAGAGCGAACGCCAGTTCTTGCAGCGTATTTTGGGCTGGGGCAAAAAGGTGGTTTTCGTTCTCAACAAGGCCGATATCTTTGAAGACCAGGCGGCTTTGGAGGAGGCGCAGGCTTATGTCCTGAAGTATGCCACCCTCACCCTGGGCGAGGCGCCCGTCTTGTTCCCCGTTTCTGCCCGCCTGGCTCAGCGCTCCCTGGCAGAGGCCGATGAAAGCACCCGCCAGGCCATGCGCGCGGCCAGCCGCATGGATGCGTTGGAGAAATACATCACCACCACCCTGGATGATGGCTCCCGGCTGCGGCTCAAATTCAACAATCCGCTGGGGGTGGCGGAAAACCTGATCGAGAGTGCCGCGGCAGCCACGCACGCCCGGGCGGAGGAATTGCAGGCCGATAAGGTCACAGCCGATTCGCTGGAGACCGCCCTCCGGGCTTATCAACACGATTTGCAGATCGAGCTTGCGCCGCGCCTGGCCGAGGTTGAGAACATCCTGCACCGGCTGGAGATGCGCGGGCTGGACTTTTTTGACCGCACCCTGCGCCTGACCAACATCCATCACCTGGTGCGCGGCGATCGCATCCGGGCGAATTTTGAGCAGGAAGTACTGATGGATGTCTCCCGGCAGATCAACGAGCAGGTTCACAGCATCATTGACTGGCTGGTGGAGAAGGATTTGCGCGAATGGCAGCAGGTCATGGCCTATCTGCAGCGCCGCCAGACCGCCCACCAGGACCAGGTTGTGGATGGTGGGGTGGGCAGTCCGCAGGCCGCCCAGCGCCGGGAGTTGATGGACAAAGTGGGCAAGCGAGTCAACACCATCATCGAAGGCTATGACCGGTTGAAGGAAGCCAGCCAACTGGCTGCCAATGTGGAAGCTGCCGTCGCCCAGACTGCGCTCTTTGAGGCTGGTGCGGTGGGGTTGGGGGTGCTGGTCTCCACGGCCCTGCTCTCCTCCGCCCTGGATATCACCGGCATTATCGCGGCCGGCACCCTGGCCATCGTGGGCTTCTTTGTCATCCCCTACAAACGCAAACAGGCCAAGGATAACTTCCGCCAGAAGATTGTCAGCCTGCGGGCGAACCTGAATGAAGCGCTGACAACCGCTTTCAGCAGTGAGTCGGCGAATGCCATTGCCCGCTTGCAGAATAACATCACCCCCTACACCCGCTTTGTGCATGCGGAAGAAGAGCACATCCGCCAGGCAGAAGCCCGGCTGGAAGAATTGCGCCAGGGCATCTCGGGGTTGAAGGCGCGGGTGGAGATGCTGGTGAAGTAGCCCGCTCTCACACTGTAAAGCCGCCCGGGGCGATTTAAGACAAAAATGGTTGGATTCCGCTCCTGAATTTTGTATAATCAATATGGAGAAGGAATCGCTGCCGGATATTCAGGCTTTGGGTTTTTTCTCTTATTTTCCTTCTATTCCCCTGGAAACAAAGGAGTAAAAATATGATCACAAGCCGCAAGCGTCTGCTCTTCGTCAGCCTCGCTGCCTTGATTGCACTTACGGCTGTGTTTGCCAGCTTTTTTATCGCCCAGCAGGTGATGGCACAAAGCGGGGGGGAGGGCGGAGATAGCTCTGCCGAGTTAACCCGCCCGCTGGACCCGGCACTTTTGGAGTGGACCAGCAGTGCAGAACCGGGTTCAATCGCTGCGCCGTACGTGCCGCCTACCCCGGAATTGCTGCCGGCGGCAGAAAATGACGCCAAGGCTTTGCTCTCCTGGCGGGTGGCGGGAACTACGCTGCGACCGCGCTCCAGCGGAGCCTCTTACGTCCCCACTTCCGGTGGGGGGTGCTTCTATCTTTCTGCCGGTGATTCATTTGTCGTTTTCAATACCACCCTGGATCTCCCGCAAGGTGCGACGATTAACACGCTGCGCATGTTTTACACGGATACCAGTGAGAGTGATTCCATGGCCTGGGTGACCGTTTATGATTTGTATGGGGCGCTCGTCCAGGAATGGGGGGTATCTTCAACTGGCAATCTAGGGAATGGCTTTTCCGATTCGGCGCTAATCAATCATGTGGTGGATTACAGTCTGTACTCCTATGTAATTAATTGGCGCCCTAACGTTATCGGAAATACAATGCAGCTTTGTGGTTTCCGGGTTTTCTACGAGCCGCCTCCCTTTGGGCTGGCCTTTATGCCCATGGTTCAAAAGTAGACCAGGTTTCGCCCGGCGAATCCCCCCTCTCACAATTCATACAGCCCTTCGGCGCCTTCCACATTTGCTGGAAGGCGCTTTGGGATTGTATGGCATAATTAGCGCACCATCGCTGGCTCTCCAATCCCCTTTCCGTGAGTTGTGTATGTCCGAACCCGATCATCCCGAAATCTACCGCAGCCAGGCCGAACAATATGAGGCGCTGGTCTCCCGCGAGGATTGCCAGGGCCATATCCTGACCGCAATTCAACAAATCCAACCGTTGGAGGGGTGCAGGGTGGTGGAACTGGGCGCCGGCACCGCCCGTTTGACCTGCCTGCTGGCCCCGCTTGTCCGGTCCATCCAGGCGTTTGATATCTCCCGATCCATGCTGGAGGTGGCGATTGCCAAACTGGCATCCCGTGGATTCACCCACTGGGGGGCCGCCGTCAGCGATCACCGCCAGATCCCCCTGCCGGCTGCCACTGCCGACCTGGTCATATCCGGTTGGAGCATCTGCTACCTCGTGGTGGATAATCCCCGAACCTGGCGGCAGGAATTGGAGCGGGTGATGAGCGAGGTGCGCCGTTTGCTGCGCCCGGGCGCAACGTTTTTATTGCTGGAGACCCTTGGCACGGGCTTCGAGACTCCCCACCCCCCGCAACACTTGCTGGAATACTACGCCTATTTGCAGCAAGCGGGCTTTCAGCACACGTGGATCCGCACGGATTATCAATTTGAGAGCCTGGAAATCGCCCGCGAGTTGGCAGCCTTCTTCTTCGGGGCAGAGATGCTGGAGAAAATCCGCCCCAATTCACAGGGCGCCACCCTGCCGGAATGCACCGGGTTGTGGTGGCTGAAGGCGGCGGGAGAATGACTCTGAATGACTACCTGACCGCCTGGAATCTCTCTGCCCCGCAACTGCTAACCCAGACCGTCACCAGCCGCATCTACACGGTCAACCATGCCGGGGAGAGGGTCATCCTCAAGCTGCTTGCCCCCGGTGAGACGGAAGAGCAGACCGGCGCGCTGGCTTTGCAATTCTTCAACGGTCACGGCGCCGTACGCCTGTTGCGCTGTGACCCGGGCGCCCAACTGCTGGAATATGCCGATGGCGATGAACTGATCACGCTGGTGGCGCGCGGGGAGGATGAGAATGCCACCCGCATCATCGCCGGGGTGCTGCAGCAGCTTCACGGGGTGCCACAGGCTGCCCCGCCGGACGGCCTGTTTGGGATGGAACGTTGGTTTCGCGAGTTGTTTGCCCAGGCCGCCGCAGAGGAAGATGCCGGGTGGGATTCAATCTATGTGCGC
This sequence comes from uncultured Anaerolineaceae bacterium, assembly GCA_937907495.1. Classification (GTDB taxonomy): domain Bacteria; phylum Chloroflexota; class Anaerolineae; order Anaerolineales; family Anaerolineaceae; genus CALESS01. The sequence continues at coordinate 1,860 of CALESS010000178.1, read as the reverse complement.
GGCGCAACCCTGGCCCGGCGTTTGCTGGCAGACCCGCGAGAGATGCGGGTCCTGCATGGAGATATCCACCATCGCAACATCCGGCAATCCCGGCGCGGCTGGCTGGCTTTTGATCCCAAGGGGCTGTGGGGCGAGCGCACCTACGACTGTGCCAATACACTCTGCAACCCGGATAGGACGGAGGTCGTGCACAATGAGGCGCGCCTGCTGCGGAATGCCGCCATCCTGGCGGACCTGCTGGCGATCGAGCTGCCGCGGCTGCTCGATTTCACCTATGCCTATGCCTGCCTGAGTGCCAGTTGGTCGCTGCACCGCGGGGAGGAGGAGATGATGGAGTGGGCGCTGAAGGTTGCCTTCATCATCGAGCCGCACCTGGAGCAGAAATGAAAAAACGGGATAGTATATCTTCGCTCTACCCAGAGCCGGGCGGGAGCCTGGTTACCCGGAGAGGAAATCCAGGGTCCGATGCCGGATAACGAAGCCTTTTGGGATTTTTACTGGGAGACCCGCCTGCAGCCGATGGAGAACCTGGGCAAGCGGGCGGCCATCCTGGCTGCCTCGGGGTTGATTCGCCAGCTTTCGCCGCAATTGGGCCGGCCCCTGCGCCTGCTGGAGTTGGGCTGCGGCGAAGGCCAGGTGATGGGTGCGCTGCTGGATGCCCATGCCCAGCTTTGCACACGGCAAAACTCGGTGGGGGTGGATTACAACCCCCGCTCGCTGGTGCAATGCCAGCGGGATTACCCCGGCGTCCGGTGGCTGGCAGGTGATTTTACGGACCCCGCTTTGTTAACCGGGCTGGGGAAATTTGAGCTGGTGCTGCTGGTTAACGCCCTCCACGAGGTCTTCTCGGACACCTTTTCCGCAGAAATGGGCGAGGTGGATGTTCCACTTGCCAAACAGCGGGTGGAGAAGGCGCTGGGTGGAGCGGCTGGCTGCCTGGCGCCGGGCGGCTGGCTGCTGTTGTTTGACGGCCTGGAACCGCCCGGTGACCCGGGACGGGAGCTGCGCATCCGCTTCCTGGATTCCGCAGCCCGCCAGGATTTTGAGACCTTTGCCCGCCAATATCAGCCCTTCCGCATCTCCTATCGCCCGGCGGGCAGCCCGCTGTGCGTGGAACTCAGCCAGCGGGATTTCACCCGCTATATCACCAAGTCCATCTTCCTGGGCAAGCACCTGTGGGAGAGCGAACAAAGAGAGAGCTATCAATACTTCACCGAAGCGGAATTTCGCGCCGCCTTTACCCGCCAGGGGCTGCAAATCAGCGGGCTGCACACGCTGACGGTGAACGAGGAAAAGTGGCGCAACCGGGTGGAAATTCAAACTGCCGGGGCAGAGTTCCCGCAAGAGCATATCCTGATCCTGGCGCACTCCGCCGCCGGGTAGAAGCGGTTTTTCTGTGGCATAATGGCTGCTGGAGGACGAGGAATTCCAGGGCAGATCTTCAAAGGAGGTGTTTCGATGCAATATCGTGAGTTGGGACGGACGGGCTGGCGGGTTTCCAGCCTGAGTTTTGGCGCCTGGGCAATTGGCGGCGCCTGGGGGCCGACGGATGAGGCCGAATCGCTGGCGGCTTTGCTGCGGGCGGTGGAACTGGGCGTCAACTTCTTCGATACCGCCGATGTGTACGGTGACGGCATCAGTGAACGCCTGCTGGCGAAACTGCGCCGCTCAACCAGCCAGCCCATTCACATCGCCACCAAGGCGGGCCGCCGTTTAAGCCCGCATTCAGCCGCGGGCTACAACCGGGCGAACCTGACGGCTTTCGTGGAGCGCAGCTTGAAGAACCTGCAAACCGAAGCGCTGGATCTGCTGCAATTGCATTGCCCGCCCACCCCGGTTTATTATCTGCCGGAAGTGTTC
>CALESS010000177.1 GCA_937907495.1 uncultured Anaerolineaceae bacterium | reverse complement strand
AGGATGCTCAGCAGGTTGGCAAACAACCAGTTGCCAATCCGGCGCACCACCGGCATTTTGCTCTCTTCTCCGGCCATGCGGGAGCCGATCACCAGGTCTGCGCCTTTCATGGCTGCCACACAAAGCTGGGGGAAGTATTCCGGCGGATAGGTTCCATCTGCATCCAGAAAACCGATCAAATCGCCGCTGGCCTGGCTGAAACCCGTTTTGAGCGCCCCGCCATACCCCCGGTTGACCTGGTTGATCACCCGTACATCCGTGGTGGAAGCCGCAATTTCTTCGGCGATCTGCCGGGTCTGATCTTTGGAGCCATCGTTCACCACCAGCAGTTCAAACCCCTCTACTCCGGCTTTTTTCAAATCTTCCCGCACCGCCAGCGTGCGATTCATGATCTCGGCAATTCCGTTTTCTTCGTTATAAGCGGGGATAACAACACTCAATTTGGTCATGGATGAATCCTCTCCCTTTCTAGAAATACACTTGTGGCTTGTTCTTGGTTGTATCTTGCGTGTTGCCATCGGCTTCGATGGTTTTAATCACCCGGGCGGGGATCCCTCCCACCACCGTATGCGCAGGAACATCTTTCGTCACCACGGCTCCGGCGGCTACGACCGCGCCTTTTCCAATCCGCACCCCATCCGTCACAATGCAGCCTGAACCCAGCCAGACATCGTCTTCCACTACGATTCCTTCGGCGGTGATGCCCTGCTCTATAAAAGGCCGCTGCGGATCGTCATATACATGGTTCACTGCCAGCAACTGCGTGTGCGGTGAGGTAAATACCCGGTCACCCAGGGTGACCCCACCCTGCCCCCGGATCACGGTATATTCACCCACCAGGCTGTCCCGGCCAATCTTGATGCCGCCATGCGGCAATCCACGGAAGTTATAGACATGCAAAACAGCCCCGTGCATCACATAAGTACCGGCGCCAATTTCAATACCTTGCGGGCAGGCATGCAAATACACACTTTCATCGAGGTATACGCCTTTCCCCAGGTGGATGTTGCCAGCAAAGCGCAAACGGACATTGCGCTCAATGGCAGAGATGCCATCCATTTTCATTAGCAGGCGGTAGAAAATGGCTCGCAGGCCGATCCCCAGCACCGTCGGCACCCACCCCAACAGGAAGAACCAGATTTGTTCCCACCAGTAGCGCAGCGGGCTGGCTGCCTGGCGCTGGATATACAAGCGCAGGCCGGCTGGCGGGCTTGAAGCTGGGGTATAATTTTCGTATGTCTCAGGCATTATTCCTCGATCGGGATGGGGTGATTATCGAAAATCAACCCAATTACGTCCGCAGCCTGGCGGATGTCCACTTTCTGCCGCAGGCCCTGGCTGCGCTGAGAGCCTTGAACCGCTCGCCTCTCAAGATCATTTTTGTTACCAACCAATCTCCGGTTGGGCGGGGTTTGATGCCCCTGCAAACAGCCCTGGAAATTCACGACCACATTCTCCAGGTTATCCATCAGAATGGCGGACGCGTGGATGACAGTTTCATATGCCCGCATGCGCCACAGGATGCTTGTTCCTGCCGGAAACCCGGCCCCGGGTTGTTTCTGCAGGCCGCAGAACGCCACCAGTTGGACCTTGCCAGCTCCATTTGCATTGGTGATGCCGTCACCGACCTGCAAGCTGCGCAAAATGCCGGCGTGGGCACCCGTATCCTGGTTCGAACCGGGCGGGGTACGGCGCAGCTTCAACTCGCTGAAGCAGCGGACCTGGCGCCCTTCCTGGTATTCGATTCCCTGGCAGATGCCGTCAACCATTTTCCATCGCACTTCATTGCCCAATCATAAGGGCGTGGTCTCGTTTGCAACGCCACCAACTTTGAACGAGTACGAGATCATCTGCGAAACCGCAATCAAAAGCGCCATATCTTCCATGCGGAAATGACCGGGTTCCGGGTGAACCAGGGTAACCACACCTACCACCCGTTCCGGGGTCATCAAGGGTACGCTGATGGCCGAGCGGGAATCTTTGGATTGATCCTCCCACTCCCGCTGCATCCAGCGCGGGTCATCCCGCGTGCTGGGAATTAGGGCGGCTTCGCGATGTTTCACCACCCAGCCGGCCAGGCCATTGCTGAAAATTTCCACCAGCCGCTGAATGGGGTGTTCAACCACCTGACCACCGAGAGCCAGCGCGCCATCCACCACGTTGCCATCCTCATTCAATACAATGATCGTCCCACTGGAAGCTCGCACAAAGGTCAATGTAATTTGCATGGCGCGCACCAGCAATCCGTGCATATCAAATTGCTCGGCCACCTCAGTGGAAAGATTGCTCAGGATGGCAAATGGATCATCTTCCACTTTCACCGACAAATTGGACGCGGTTCTGCCTGCCACCGGTTTGAAGACCTCGGTTGGATTGAGGACAGTCGGGGTTTCCACCTCGTTTACTTCCAGGGTGCCGGTCAAGGTGATTTCCCGCAGGGATGAAGCGATCATGTGCTCCATCATCAGGTGGATATCTTCAACGATCTCCATCCGGGTGCAGGGAACGTGAACGTTCAAATGCACCAACTGCCCAACTTTTCCGCCATCGAAGCCCGTCATGCCAATCGTTCGGGCGCCGCGGGCGTTCGCCAGTTCGATGGCACGCACCACATTGGCGGAATTCCCACTCCCGGATATGGCAATCACCACATCCTGAGGCTTCACAAAGTTCTCCAGTTGATTGGCGAAAACATTTTCATAGCCTTCATCGTTGGCATACGCCGAGAAGATCGCCATGTTATCGGTCAACCCAATCACCCGGAAGCTGGGCCAACCCGGCCGGCGGGTGGCTTTGGCCAGGTCGCAGGCAAAGTGAGATGCGGTCGAAGCACTTCCCCCGTTGCCCATCAGGAAGACTTGATTACCGCTCAACCGTGCTTCGTGCAGCCAGGCAATCAACCGGTCCACCTGGGAAAAATCAACCCGATCCACCGCTTCTTGAAAATTCTTGAGATACAACTGGTTTGAATTCATATTTCCTCACACTTTCCACTCAATAAATATTTTAATGTCTGTGGTTGAAGATTACCGAACTGCCATTCGGTTCCAGCGCAAAAGGCAGCTCTTCCAGATCGGCCAGGGCTTGCCGCACCTGTTCGCGTAAGTTTGGCTGGCAGTAAAACAGGAGAAACCCCCCGCCGCCCGCCCCGGTGATTTTACCGCCCAGGGCACCAGCCTCTTTTGCCCGCTGATAGATCGCTTCGATTGCGCCATTGGTTACGCCGCTGGCCAGTTGCTTTTTTAACTGCCAGCTTTCATGCAACAAATATCCCAGGGAATCCAGGTTGCCATTTTGCAGATCTTCGCTGGCAATAACCGCCATCTCTTTCAGCCGCCGTAAAATGGGCAAACGCTGATGAATATTGGAGTTCTGCTCTCCAAGAATGGTATCTGCTGAACGCGTGGTGCCGGTGAAAAACAATAACAGGCTCTCATCCAACCGCCGGCTGAGGGAAGGCTCCAGTTGAATGCGTTCGCACTCGACCTCTCCGGAAGGATGGAATTGGATGAACCGCAACCCTCCATAGGCCGCAATGTACTGATCCTGCACGCCAATCGGCTTCTTCAAGGTTTCAATTTCTATCTCGCAAGCCTGGCGGGCCAATTGCTCGGCGGTGACCAGTTCATTCTGGATGGCATACATGGCATGCAAGGCGCCCACCGTCACCGCCCCCGAAGAGCCTAACCCTGAACCCGCCGGAATATCGCCCATGGTGGTGATTTCAATCCCCTGGGTGATGCCGGTAGTGCGGAAGGCTTCCCGGATCAATTCATGTTGAATTTCATCCACCTGGTCCACAATCTCGGTTTGAGTGTAACCTACCCGCAGTTTGCGGTCATAGCGCTGCTTGATATTAACAAAAATGTACTTATCCACGGCTGTCGTCAACACACAGCCGCCTTCCGAAAGATAGTAGGAGGGGAAATCGGTTCCACCTCCAAACAGGCTCACCCGCAAGGGTGTTTGTACAATAATCATTCCTACCTTCAATCTTCCAAAAAAATGATCTTATTTGCGCCTTAATAGGCGCCGTGCCGTTTCAAAACCGCTGGAATTGTTCGGATGAGGATTTGCACATCCAGCCAGAAGCTCCAGTTACGAATGTAATACATATCCAACCGAACCCGGTCGCGATAGGTCACATCCGAGCGGCCGCTCACCTGCCACAGGCCGGTAATGCCGGGTTTGACGGTCAATAAATTAATATCCGATTGCTCATATTCGTTGATTTCCTCCGGGGAAATCATCCTCGGCCCAACCAGGGACATTTGCCCAATAATGACATTGAAGATTTGCGGCAGTTCATCCAGGCTCGCTTTGCGTAAAAGAGCACCGACCCGCGTCACCCGGGGATCGTTCTTCAACTTGTGATTTTTCTCCAGTTCCGCTTTTAAATCCGGATATTTTGCCAGGATTTCATCGCCATTCACCGCCATGGTGCGGAATTTCAGGGCATAAAATGGCTGCCCATTCACTCCCAGCACCCGGCGTTTATGGATGACCGGGCCGCGAGAATCCAGCAGGATGGCAATGGAAATGAGCAGCATCAAAGGGAGGAGCGGGATCAACAGAACCAGGCTGATGCCATAATCCATCAGGTATTTCAGGATCAAATCCATACCCGTCAGACGGACGTGGTTAATCCGAAACAGCGGCACACCCGCAAACTCCTTTACTTGCAAACCAGTTGTGATGACCTCATACAAGCCGGAGGAAATCCGCAACGTGTACTGCCGGGAAACCCCATAGCGCCGGAAAATCGTCAAGATTTGCTCCTGGCTCAAAGCACTGGTGGTGAGAATAATCTCTTCCACGTTTTGCTCCACCAGCACCTGATCCAATTGATCCAGGCCGCCCAATATATGCAGCTGGTTTGTCGCGGTGGCGTTGTTAACAGCCCCACCCACAAACCCGAGGATCTGGTAACCGGAGTGAGTGAAATCGCTCAACTGCTCCGCCAGGATTCTCCCTTCCTCATTGGCCCCCACGATAATCGTGCGCCGCAGAAACCAACCATTCCGCCGGGCAGCAAAAATGAAGCGGCGGAAAGCAAACCTCCCGATACCAACACTAAAGGAAGCCAGCACCCAGGTCAAAAGCAGCCATCCACGGGAGACAATGAACACTGGCATTAAGAACGCCACAACCAAAACCAGGATCACCAGGAAGGTGATGCTGTTGAATACCAGGGAGTATTCCCGCATTCCACTTAAGATATTGTGCAGGTTGTACAAGCCCGCCACCAGGAAAAGCAGCAAGCTGGCGGCAACCATCACCAACTCCAGGTTGGTGTAGTAAGAAGGAGAATCGAGGGCCTCAGCGGAAAAAACGGACAGGTTCAGTCGGAAGCGGATGAAGAAAGCGAGATTTAATGCCAGGAAGATCATCACGGCATCCAGCAAGGCCAACATGACGGGCAATAACTTCCATTGGTTTTGGGAATTGGCTTTCAACATAATGAAAGTCCCTGCACTTCGATCGTCATACACTTTCATTTCTTTACCCCCTTTCAGCAAGGTTCTTCTTAATCAAGACTCCTTTGCGAAGAGTGTATTTTCAGTAAAAATCCAACCCGGTATGATTACGATTTTTTTACCAATAAAGTCACCGAATTGAAGCACTGATGGTTCTTCACCACAATTACCCCTCCGCAGCTCTTCCTCCACAAATATAGTATAGTATTCCCTTAACCAAGAGTCAATATCAGATTAATACTATATTAAGCAAACGGTATGGACTAGTCTTTTGCAATAAATTTCACAAGACCAGGCAGCCGGTAAGCAGGAAATAAATCCAAAACCACCACTCTGCCCGCCCTCATTTCCTCTGCGGTTGAACCACGGCTTGAAAGAAGAACGCCTCTAGCGCAGCATCCGGATCGTTAATTTCACCAGAAACCTCTTGACATAAAACAAATGTTCGTTATAATGATTATAGAAAATTTGAACCATAATCAATCAGCAGGAGGTCACCATGATGGCACGCCGCTCCGAAGGTTTAAGCCAGAGACATATCAAAATAATGGAATTCTTGACCGAATTCCAGACTAAGAACGGCTATTCCCCCGCCATTCGCCAGATTGGAGATAATATCGGGGTGGATTCCACCTCGTTGATTGATTATTATCTTACCCAGCTCACCAACATGGGTTACATCCAGCGGGAAAAACATATTTCGCGCTCCATTCGGGTGCTTAAACCAATGTACCCCACCTCAGGTGAACGCCCGGTGAAGGCCTCCCGCCTTCCCAGCCTGGCGGAGATGATCTCCATCCCCATATTGGGCCGGATTATTGCCGGTGAGCCTATCCCGGTCCCCAGCTCCTCCTCCTCTTACTTCGATGCCGAGTCCAGTGTCGAAATGGCTCGCAGTATGCTCCCCAGCCGCGAAAAAATCGGCGAATTGTTTGCCCTGGAAGTCCAGGGAGATTCCATGGTGGATGCGATGGTGAACGATGGTGATATCGTCATTTTACGCCCAGTCAAAACCGCCAATAACGGAGATATGGTAGCCGTCTGGTTGGAAGAAAATGAAACCACCACCCTTAAATACTTTTACTCCGAGACCGACCGCATCCGCTTGCAGCCTGCCAACCCGAGCTATGAGCCAATCTACATCTACAACACCGACCAGGTGCACGTGCAGGGCAAAGTTCTCATGGTGATTCGCCAGTTCACCGCCAGCCGATAATCTCACTTTTTTGCCACCCTCTCCTCCCCGGCTTTCCCCAAACCGGGTTTTTTCATTTTAACCCCTTGTATTAGGATAAATGTTCTGATATAATACAGATAGAATAATTGTTCCATCATGTTTCCAGGAGGAATCTGATGCCCCACCCATCTCTCCCGCCCCTCAGCGAAGCCGAGCGTAAGTGCATCGAGTTTTTATCCCAAAGGGAAAATAACTCAGAACTTCCCCCTTCCCTGCGTGAAATCAGCAAGGCTACCCAAATCAAAGCCATTTCGCATGTATCCACCGCCCTCGATTCCCTGGAACTTAAAGGATATATTCAGCGCCAACGGAGAAAAGCCCGCTCAATGCAGGTGTTAATTCCGGTTCTCCCCCCGGGTCAATCTCAGCCCCAAAAATCATTCATCGCTCCAGCCCCTGCCCAGGTCTTTTCCATTCCCCTTTATGGCACCATCACCGCCGGCCTGCCAGGAGAATTTCCCATTGACCGGGCTGCCGACCCCTCCCGACAAACGGTGGAAGACCCAGATTCAGGCATCTCCTATGTCCAGGTTTTGCAATCCCAGTTACCTCTGCAAACCGACCCCACCGATCTCTATGCTCTGCGGGTGATTGGTGACTCCATGATGGATGCTCTGGTCAACAATGGGGATATCATCATTCTGCGCCAAACCCATGCTTTCATCAATGG